>NZ_JAPHNC010000005.1 GCF_026241255.1 Helicobacter sp. MIT 21-1697
TATTTTTGAGAGGCTTATCAATACAAGAGGTTACATTTAGAGACATACAAAAAATAAATATAGAATCTTATCCCTCAATTTATAGCAATTGTAAGCTTGCAAGTGCATAATTTGATGTAAAGTTTAAAATAAATTTGTCCTTTTAGGAGGTTACTATGGAAGATGTATTTGACCCAAAATCCTTAACAATGAGCGTACTTGCTTCACCAAGTATGGCAAATTTTAGTGGCGTTATGCACGGAGGTGAGCTTATGAAGTTGCTTGACCAAGTGGCATATGCGTGTGCAACGCGATATTGTGGCTGCGGTGTAGTAACTATCGGTGTTGATGGTATGGTGTTTAAAAACCCTATCCCAATTGGTTCGCTCGTGATTTTTCTTGCATCAGTAAATTATGTAGGAAGCGTAAGCTGCGAAGTGGGCATAAAAGTTATCAGTGAAGATATTAAAAATCGTTTTGTTACCCACACCAATAGTTGCTACTTTACTATGGTAGCCATTGACCCTAGTGGCAAAAAAGTCAAAATTCCACCACTTACACCTACCACAGAGGAAGAAAAACGCCGTTTTGAAGCTGCTAAAAAACGTAAAGAATTTAGAACCCAAATAAAGCCCTAAATACAAATCATACTATTTTGCACAAGGTTTGGGTTTTGCTCTAAGTATCATTGCTTGTGCCTGTTGGGGTGAAAGACGATTATTCAAATAGTCTTTCATATATGGAAATGTTGTAAGCAATACAGGTAAAATTTCACCCAAATCTTGCATATTTTTTAAAGCTCCAAGCGCATTCTCATCATTATAAAAAATAAACTTATTCAGATTCAAATCAGCCTCCCCCAAACGATAATATACATTGCCATCTGCTATGATTTCAAGAATTTGCGAAGGTAGAATCTCATTGGTTATCAAACCATTTTCTTTATCAAAATACAAATTATATCCACAAATTTCTTGCTTCTCTTGCAATACGCTCAACTTCTCATCAAGAATAAGATTTTGGACATAACAGGCTCTATCGGCTATGCCAAGCAATATAAATCTATCAAAATCAATCAAATACTCCCTACCCCACTCTTTACCTTGAGCATCTTTAAACTGCTTTTGATGTTCAAGATTCTCTATGCCAAGCACTTCTTCTAGCCGTATTTTAAACATTTCAGGTGCGACACCTCTCACGCCTTGTGTTTTATAAGCTTGATATACCAAAGAAAGCATAAAATCTGCTTCTTGCGGACTAAGACATAGTGGGAGATTTTCCTTAAGAGCATTATTTTCCTTTGAAACAATATTCTTAATCCTCTCCATCTCAAAAGGAGCAAGATTTAAACGAATTTTAATATATCCAGCTTCTTCTTTAGGCTTAGCTTCTGTAAATGTGATGCCCAAGAAATTTGTTTTATCCATTTGTTCTAAAACAAAAAGTGCATCTTGATACAAATCCTTATCCTCACTAGAAATTACATCGCTATATTGAGATAGTTCCGATTTAATTAACTGGAGCAATTCATTAAAATACTCCTGATTTTCGCGCGCATTATACAGAGCATAAGCTCCTATAAACATTGATGAAAGATAATTTTGAAATGAATATGGTTCAAAATGATGTTGAAATATTTGAAAATGTTTAAAATCTTTTTGCAAAGAATCTAAAGCCAAAGAAAGATTATTTGCAACATCATTATTCAATAAAGCTAAAGTCAAATAATCAAGCCCATAAAGATAATTTCCCATAAGCGCATTATCATAAACATTTTTATGAGGATTTTGCGCAATTTGTATTAACTCTTGAGCTTTTGGGCTAGAAAAATCTTGTATTTTTGCCATTTCATAAGCATTCTTTATACGTTCTAAATGTAAATACCAATCTTCATTTCCTGTATTTTGTTCCAAACTCGGTAAAAACTCTAAGAGTTTGACTAAGATTCTATCTAAAGGGGCTTGTTCCTTTAAAATTGCGTGATTAAGAAGCATAAAAGCCCTCTGATATACCTCATAATGCTCTCTTGGCAAAAAATCCTTATATTGCGCCAAATCTGCACCAAGTATTGAGCGCACTTGCACACTCGCTGAATGCTCTTCTTTGCTTTGGTTAATTAAATCCAAATGATACAAACCAAAAAGCATCAAAAGTCGCACTTGCATTTGAGATTCTATAATAGTATTAAGCTCTCCTGTGCCTTTGGCTTTTTGATACTGCTGCAAAAGGAGATTCTCTAAAGTATCTATCTCATCTTTATTATTAAGCAATAAAAGACTTAAAGAAATCTCAATTTCCGTATTAAGTCGCTGAAGAATAGGTAACTTCTCATAAGGTTGTGCTCTAGTGCATAACACACTCCATTCTTTTTTTAAAGCAAATACTTCTTCAAGTGTTTTGCTTTGAATCTGATGTGTTTTGTTTTGAAAATATGCTTGTCTAAAAAGTTGGACTATTTCATAACGTTTATATTCTACGGGAATAAATTTATCCCTATCTACGCTCTTTTGCACTTCTTTGGGTAAAAGAGAATGCACTATCTCATCTGTTGTAGAGTTATAAACATTGTTTTCAAAAATCTTATCCATTATTCTCTCAAGACTCTCATTACCCTCAAGCATAAGGGCTGGTTTCTTCGGAGGTGCTTGCTCGGAAATAGCATCTGTAGGCTCATCACTACAAGCTACAAATGTGCCCATAAGCATTCCCAATAATATATAAATGCAGTATTTTTTCATTCTATACTCCTTTTTATTTTGTTTTACTAAGCTGCAATGCAAAGCGATGCTTCTCTTCACCCACTCTTACATATATATCAAGCACTCCCTTTTGTAATTTCTCGGGTGCATATATTATAAAACCACCTTGTGGCGCTTTGTGTGGCAAAAGAGTATTTTTTTGCATCATACTTGATATGATAAGTGCTTTTTTTGCCCTCTCATCATCAAGATGCATTTGCTGCCAAAGCCGCTCTCTGGCAGAAACAATCGCATAATCATACACATAAAATCCACCCATATAACCCCGATAAATAAAGGGCATTCCCACAAGTTGATTCTCTGATATGGGCTTTGGCGGCATATAAAGATGATAAGATTCTATAATAAAGCCATAATTAAAGGAAGTGCTTTTGAGTTCATTATCACTCAATGGATTAATTACTTTGTCATTTTGATACATTTGCACACAATCCTTATCAAAAATCACATTTTGAGAATCAAGATTTTGCACAGAAATAAAAAGTGCTAAAGGTATCGCACTTGAGCCTCCTACAAGGCTTTGCCCTACCTCAAGGCGCACTTTGCTTTTAGGTTTAATAGAATCTATAATTTGCACACCCTCGTGATATAAGCTCACATTCTCTACCTCAAGTTTATAGGTAGCACAACCTTTCCATAAGCAAAAACAACAAGCAATACACACTATATATGCGATTGACTTCATAGCTCTCCTTGCCTAGAATCATAAGCCTTTGCTCAATAATCTAATAATCACTTTCTCTTGCTTTTGCTCCTTCAATACAGAGCAATACGACAGAAAATAAATTTGCCACAACTGCACCCACCACAAGTGCAGTAGCAATTTCAATATCACCATAAACTTGCAAAAATACAAAAGCAGGTATAAGATGAAAATCTGCAACCAAAGAACTTGCAAAAAGTTCAGCAGAAAGACTATTTTTTACGCCAATGCGAAAAGTTGTAGCAATAAAATTAATTGCCGTGGCAATAAAAAGTATCACGATATTACTCTCATACAAAAATCCAAGCGTAAAAGTTAAGCTCATCAAACTAAAAAAAACAAAAAATACCTTACCCCAATCCATTCTTTACTCCTTATAAACGACCTTGCTCATACATTGCGCGCAATCTCTTTTTTTCCTCTTCTTTTTTGAGCTTATTTGTCTCTCGTTGATAATACTCATCAAGATTAAACCCAAACATTAATGCCAAACGCGGTGCAACAAACATTGAACTACAAGTAGCAATAATCACCCCCGCAAGCATAGGAAGTGAGAATCCAACAATAATTTCCCCGCCAAAAAGATAAAGTGTCAGCACGACAAAAAATACAGTTAAAGAAGTGAGAATAGTCCTTGAAAGTGTGCAAGAAACCGCCTCATTAATAACATATTTCATATCTTTTTGACGCTTTATCATCATTTGTTCGCGGATTCTATCAAAAATAATAATCGTATCATTGATTGAATAACCAATAATTGTAAGCAATGCTGCCAATACATCAAGATTAAAATCTACACCTGCAAGTATCACCACACCAGAAACAATAATAACATCATGCACAAGTGCAAGCACACCAGCAAGAGAGAATCTCCACTCATAACGAAAAGAGATATAAATCATCATTGCTATAAGTGCGAATATGAGTGCAATAATACCATTTTGTTTGAGCTCATCACCTACCTTTGGTCCTACAGAATCCACCCTGCGCAACTCAAAATGCCCACTTGATTCTAAAAGGGCAACAATATCGTGTGATATATCTTCATTGACACCCGTAGGAATATATGGAATCTTAAGCAACACTTCTTCTTTAGAACCAAATTCACTTACTTGCGAATTTTTAAACCTCTCATCTTGTGAAAGAAGTTCGCGTATTTTTCCAAGCGGTGCAGGTTGAGTGTATTGAATCTGCACTATACTCCCACCTGCAAAATCAATACCCAAATTAAAGCCTTTTATACCCAAAAGCACAAATGAAGCAATAATCAAAAGCATAGAAATGACAAGCCCATAAGAACTATATTGAACAAAATCATATACTTTTACTTTCTTAAAAACTTCCATTAATATTATCCTTTGTTAAGCTTGATATTTTGCTGTTTTGCGGTTTCTATGGTATTTACAGGCAGCTTAATACCAAACCATAAATTTACATTACCACTTTTAATAATCCACTGCATAATTGCCTGATAAATGCCGTGTGTGCCAACAATAGCAGTAAGGATAGAAGCACTAATGCCAATCCCCATTGTAATTGCAAAACCTTTAATAGCTCCTGTGCCAAAGGCATAGAGCAAAACAGCGGCAATAAGTGTTGTGAGATTAGAATCAAAAATTGCCCTTGAAGCATTTGCATAGCCCATTTCAATAGATTTAGCTATGCTAAATCCTGCGCGCAAAGATTCTCGGATTCTTTCGTTAATGATAATATTTGCATCTACTGCCATACCCACGGTGAGCACTATCCCTGCCATACCCGGCAATGTCAATGAAGCACCAAAACACGCCATAACAGCAATAATAAGCACAATATTAACAAATAATGCCCCAACAGCAATTACTCCTGCAAGAGAATAATAAAACATCATAAAAATAACAACTAAAGCAAAGCCGCTTACAAGTGCAATTAATGAAGCTCGTATAGAATCTTCGCCCAAACTTGGACCCACGCTACGTTTTTCAAGCACTTCCATAGGTGCTGGTAACGCTCCGCTTTTAAGTGCGATTGCTAAATCACTTGCTTCAGCCACACTAAAACCGCCACTAATTTGCCCACTTCCACCACCTATACGCTCACGAATAACAGGCGCAGAATACACTTTCCCATCAAGAACGATTGCCATACGTTTGCCCACATTTGCTCCAGAGAAATCTCCAAAAATCTTTGCTCCTTTAGAATCTAAACTAAAGCTCACAATAGGCTGATTATTTTGGTCAAAAGCTGCCCTTGCATCTGTAAGCATAGAACCATCAAGGATTGGCACAGCTTTAAGCAATATGACTTGATTAGGTTTTGTTTTTTTTGTCTCAAGTTCTTGTTGAATCTTTGCAATTTCTCCCTCAATTTTCATACGTTCTGCAAATAAAGCGTTAGTTTTCTCTTGTGAGGATACAGCATTTTGTGAGGACTCTTTAAGCATAGAGAGTTTTTCTTGAAGATGAGCAAGAGTATTTTCAAGGGCTTGAACTTCAGATGAATGCACAAAAGGCAAAATAACATCATTATACTTTTGCGCTTCAAGCTCACTCATTGTGCTTACTCGTGCATTTCTTTCCTCATCAACAGCCATCATTTGTAAATGAGCAGGCTTGGCTATCAAATCTCGTGCTCTTTGCTCTTCTTCAATCGTTTTAATGCCCGGCAGTTGAACAAGAATATTATCTTTGCCTTGCTGGGTTACACTTGGCTCTCTCAAACCAAATTCATCAAGGCGATTGCGAATTGTGCCAATAGCCTGCTTGAGCGCACTATTTTGAATCTCTTCTTCATATTCTGCACTAAAAACAATAGAATATGTGCCTTTATTTTCATTTATTTCTAAGCCATTGATTTGGGAGAGAATCTTGTCCAACATTGGCTTTTCATCAGTATCTACAAGCTCAAAATTTATCTTATCTTCAAATACTTTTAAATTGTCAATAAGAATATTCTCTTTTTTTGTATCAAAGACAATCTGGGAAGCTAAAGAAGAAAATCGTGCCTTAATCGCCTCTTGCGTTTTGATGCCTAAAAGAAGATTTAATCCTCCTTGCAAATCAAGTCCAAGCGCAATTTTACGACCATTTATATCTGTAAATGTAGGCAAACAAAGAGCAATGCCAACTAATGCCGCAAAAATAAAAGACCATAACCTATAATTTAAGCCTTTATGAGTTCCTTGTGCAGAATGAATGTGTTGTTTTGCCATTAAATATTAATCTTTAGCCTCATCATTTTCATCAAGCTTATATGCGATAAATTCCCGAGAAAGCTTGACGATTGTATCATCATTTAAACGGATACTAAAAAATGTTTTTTCAGGCTTCACAATTTCACATATAAGACCACCGGTAGTGATAATTTTATCACCCTTTGCAAGTGCATCAATCATTTCTTGATGCTTTTTGCGCTTTACATTTGCTGGACGAATAAGCAGTAGATAAAAAATCGCAATAAAAAATACGATAGGAAGTAATGACATTAATGTCTCTTGTGCTCCACCTTGCATAAGCAATCCTTTTCTTAATAAACTTAAAGCGTGGATTCTATCTTAAAATAGTTAAGATTTAACTTTTGTGTGAGAGTTGATTTTATGATTGATTATCAAATACAATGAACCCAAGATACCTGCAATACTTGAAGCAAGCAAAATTGCTATTTTTGATACATCACTTGCTTGAGGTGCGTCAAATGCAAGATTTGAAACAAACATAGACATTGTAAAACCAATGCCTGCAAGCATTCCTGCACCAAGAATATGACTCCAAGATACTCCTGCTGGACGCGAAGCAATTTTGCATTTCTCACATAAAAAAGTTAAACTTAAAATACCCAAGGGCTTACCCACTACAAGTCCAAATATAACCCCAAGCATAATATGGTCAATATGAAAATTTACTTCCGCACGAATATCCACGCCCGCATTAGCAAAAGCAAAAAGAGGCATAATAATAAACGCACACAAAGGTTGCAAAGCGTGCTCTAAGCGCAAGAGTGGATTTTGCACTTTTACAAAATCTCTCCCTGCTTCATCAATCGCGCTCATTTGCTGCGTATCAAGCAAAATATTTTTGCGCTCTTTGTCTTTACTCTCAAAAATTTCTATCATCTGCTGAACAACCTGAATGAACTCTTTGCTTTCAATTTTTGGCTTTACAGGGATACAAAATGCTAATGCCACAGCCGCAATGGTTGCGTGAATCCCACTATGATGCACACAAAACCACAGCAAAATACCAATTCCTATATACACGCCCAAATGACGCACTCCTAAATGATTGATATAGGTAAGGAATAGCAAAATCCCCACCGCTGCACCCAAATATACAAAATGTAAGCCTTCGGGTGATGGATAAAATACCGCAATAACGACAATCGCGCCTAAATCATCAGCTACTGCAAGAGTTACAAGAAACACTTTAAGAGCTAAAGGCACGCGTTTGCCAAGTAGCAAAATCACCCCGAGCGCAAAGGCAATATCCGTAGCCATAGGGATTCCAAAGCCGTGATATGATGGAGTATTCATATTAAAGGCATAATAAATAACACCCGGCACAATCATACCACCTATCGCACCTATAACAGGAAAGGCTGCTTTTTGGAATCCTGATAAATCTCCAAAGAGCAATTCGCGTTTAATTTCAAGCCCAACCATAAGAAAAAAAATAGACATTAGAACATCATTAATCCAATCGTGAATGCTAAATCCATAAAACCCCCCCGCAAAGCTAAAACCGAAAGGTTGCTCCCAAAACTCCTTATATATATCCGATAAAGGCGAATTTGCTACAACCATTGCACTCACTGCGCAGAAAAATAAAAAAATACCACTAAAAGATTCTGCGCGAATAAAACTACTCAATGCTTCTGAAATTCTATTTTGCTTTGCTGCCACTTTTACTCCTTAATGCTCAATCAAATGATACTTTGTGTTTCCTTAAGTTTTTGAATCTCATCTTCTTCATTCATACTCTCAACCCGATTCTCTTGTTGAGTTGTGCTAAGATAAACTACTAAAAGCCCAAGAACCGCTGCTATTGATGATGCTACAAGAATGGAGATTTTAGACATATCAACACTCATTATATCGTCTTTATAGGCAAGATTTGCTACAAACATAGACATTGTAAAGCCAATACCTGAAATCATACCTACAGATAAAATATGCAAATAATTCAAGTCTTTTGGACGCGTAGCAAGATTTAATTTCTCCCCCAAAAAGCAAAAAAGCAATACTCCAACAGGTTTGCCTACCACTAAACCCAAAATTGTCCCAAGCATAACGCTATTTAAACTCACATCAATATTGCCATCAAGAGTTACACCCGCATTAGCAAAAGCAAAAAGAGGCACAAAAAAATAAGCGCACAGAGGTTGCAGAGCAATTTCAAGACGTATAAGTGGATTTTGCGCATAGCGGGAATATGTGCCTATGGTATCTAGCATATGAACAAGTTGAGAAGTTTTTGCCATATCAATCTTTTTTTCCACATCTTGATTGCCAAATATAAAATTTCTAATATTTTTAAAACTTCCTCTCCAAAAACCCACTTTCTCCGATTCGCGCGCATAGACTACATCATTCCAATCATTTGTGGCTACTTTCATTCTCTCAAACTCTTTGAGCATATTAATAAAATATTTTTTATTAACACGTGTGCGCCCGGGAATTGCCATTGCCAAAATAACTGCTGCGATTGTTACGTGAATCCCGCTATGATGCACACAAATCCATAATAAAATACCTACCAAAAAATAAAGTGAAAGATGTTTTGTATCACGATAATTAAGATAGATAAGCACTCCGACAAGGATTAAAGAAGCATAAATCCATTGCATATTGATATTATCAGAGTAAAAAATTGCAATTACAGAAATTGCCCCCAAATCATCGGCTACTGCAAGCGTTACAAGAAAAATCTTTAGAATCTTGGGCACTCTATCCCCAAGAAGCATTATAAGTCCAAGCGCAAAAGCTGTATCTGTGCTCATTGCCACACCAAAGCCACTCTCATATGCTGTGCCAACATTAAAATATGAGTATATCATTACAGGACATATGATACCCCCAAATGCTGCAAGAAATGAGAAGCTTACTTTTTTAAACCCAGCAAGCTCGCCATAGAGCATTTCGCGTTTCATTTCTAAACCCACAAGCAGAAAGAAAAATGACATTAATACATCATTGATAAAATCCTGCAAGCTTACTTCAAATTGTGAATCGCTAAAAAATGCACCAAATTCACTATGAAAAAAAGTGAAATACATATCTGCATATGATGAATTTGCCACAAGCATAGCTGCTCCAACACAAAATGCAAGCAAAACTCCCCCAAAAGATTCGTGCTTGATAAAACGATTGAGATTGTCTTGAAGTCTGTCTTTTACATATGAATGTCTGCTCGGCGTAATCTTTGCTTCTGACATAAAAATCCCTCTACAAAATAATGAATAAGATAAAATGTATGTGTTTAGAGTTATAGCCACGCTATAATGAAAATGCCATTATACTTTATTTGTGCTAGGCTAGTCAATAAGTAAAATATTTTTTCTTAAAATTTTATAAGCTTACTTCATAAAATTGTTCATCACCATTTTTAAGTGGATATACAATAAAACCTCTGACACTTTTTGCGTGCTGTTTCTCTTTTTTATTAAGCGAAAATAAAAATCTCATATACTCTCGGATTTGTTCTTCTTGCGCACCTATATTAGTTGCGCTACTTTTATAATCAAGAACAATCCACTCTTTTTCATCATACAAAAGTGTATCTATACGATATAAATGTTCTTTGGCAATATAGCTTACTTCACACGCGATATGTTTGCCTTTTTGTATCTCTATGAATTTTTTGCTTTGAATACAATTTATCGCATATTGTATCGCTTGAGTAATGCTTGAGAGAGGAAGTGCAAACCCATAGCGATTATACAAAATACTTTGTATGTCTTCTTGTGGATTCTTATAGCCTAAATATAATTCAAACACACTATGTAAAGCATATCCAAACATAATATTGCGCCACTGCTGCACATCAAAAATACCTTTATGCTCATCTTTTTCGTGCTTAATAAAAGCACTTTGTCGCCCAAAAGATGGCATATTGTGCATAAGCACTCGTGGGCTGTGAAGTGAAGACATATCTTGTTTGCTTTGTTGTGTAGAAATATGTGTTATCTCATCATAACAAGGAGTAAGATTGAGAATCTCAAAAGCACTTTTTTTATATTTTTGCACCACACTTAAACCATACTTTGCACGAGTAAAAGCCACATAAAGCACATTATACTCCTCTTGTTTTTTGCGGACATTGTGTGCTTGGAGTGCTTTTTGATAATCTTTATCAAAGCTCTCTCGCTCGCGCATTTTATAATACACCTGCTTTATTTGTGTATTCTCATACTCATATATAAATACTTCTCCACCACGTTTAGGCTCGCTTAGCCTATCACACAAAATGACATATTCAAACTCTAAACCTTTTGATTTATGAATCGTCATAATTTTTATACCTTTATTATTCTGTATTGGTGCATCGCATACCATTTGGGGCAACGCATCTAAAAATTCTTCAATGCACATATAATCAAAGCTAAGTTCTAAAAATTTCATAGATGCTACTTGAGCAATATCTAGCTCTTCAATAAGTAAAAATATTGCCTCCGAAGGTGACGTAGTGGAAGGAAGCATAAGTGCTTTAATCTCATCAATAAATCTATCAGAGCCCATATAGGGCTTGCCAAGAAGTTTAATCATCTTTTTTTCATAGAGTTTTTTTGCATTCATTAATTGCTTATAAAAATCCACATTATCATCTCCATTTTGAATCTGTGAATGCAGCAAAATAAACTTAAGGGCACAAATAAGAATTTTTACCTCTTTTTGTTGAAAAAGTGAGGAGTTTGTTTCAGTAATAATATCTAGATGAGGAATGTGCGTATTTATATATTCTTTGAGCGATAAAACATCATCATTTTTAAAAGTCAAAATAGCTATATCATCTTCGTTTGCCCCATTTTGCAATAAGGTTTCAAGTTCAGCACATATTTGTTTATGCAGTCCCAATTCCTCATCATCTATACATTGAGGCAATACCCTCACATAACCATTGGGCTTTGTATGAGATTGTGTGTGTGGATAGCGTTGCGGCAGATAATGTGAAAAACACGATTGGAATACATCATTATTAAAAGCAATTACACGCGGGCTTGAACGAAAATTATAATCAAGGTTTTCCTGATGAAAATCTTTTATCGCTTCCTCAAATAACCCTGCAAAACTTCCGCGAAACATATAAATACTTTGCTTCTCATCGCCCACTATAAAAATACTTCTATCGCTAATACGCCCCTCTCCTGATTTTATTTCATTTATGATAGGTTGCAGAATCTGATATTGCATAAGGCTTGTATCTTGAAATTCATCAAGTAAAATATGCGTGATCTTTTCATCAAGGCGAAAATAGAAAAAATCACGTTCTATATTTTGGCAAAGCAATTCATAATTTTTAAGCATCACATCATCAAAGCCCAAAAGGTTTTTTGTTCTTATTTCTTGCTCTTTTGCTTGTTTAAATATATCAATAAAATATTTAATCCACGCAAATATTTTGTGCTCTCTTTGAATAAAATAAAGCTGCAAAAGTTTGAGTATTTCCTCACGCACATCATTAAATTGGCTTAAATCTATTTTTTTAAGATAGTGATGTTCATTCCAATCTAAAAGCATTTTAGGATTCTTACATATGCTTTGAATATCTTTTTTGTTAAAAAGATTTTTAGCACTTTGGCTTACTTGAGGTTGTGTAAGAAGAAATTGATAAATAATGTGCATTTTTTCTACTATTAATTTTTCTATATCTTCTACTTCCAAATGTGCAGTTGTAGATGTAGAAGAAAGGGTTTGAACAATCTCATTTGCAAACATATAAAAATCATAAAGCATAGACAAAAACTTTGTAATCTTTATCTGATGATGAAAACAAAATATAACAATCTCACGCATATCCTCCAAAGAAAGCGCACTCAAAAAACGTTCATTGATATTATCTTTACTCACATTACCTACTCCAAAATGCGAAGAAATGCCAACATACCAACAAAATTTCTTTAACACAGCGTGAAAAAACGCATCAATAGTCGTAATGCGTGGGTTAGCTTGCATAAATTCATAATAAATACTTTCAATTTTATCGCGCAAAACCTCATCGCTTAAACCCTCTTTGAGAAGCGCATTATAAATATCAATACCTTTTGTATCTTTGCCCTGTATAAAAACATACAGAGATTTGAGGTAATCGTGAATTCTCTGGTGCATTTCTTTAGAAGCTTTTTTAGTGAAAGTCAAGGTGAGAATCTGATGAGGATTCGCTCCTTGAAAAAGAAGATAAATAAAACGCAAAGAGAGATTAAAAGTTTTCCCGCTACCAGCTGAAGCCTTAAGGGCAAAAAAATCCTTTTTAATGTTTCGCACCAATATCCTTTTGCATTAATTTATATGCGTATTATAAGCTAGAAGATATGAATTTTTTATAAATTTTTAACCTTGATTACACTTTACTAAACTTTTATGATACAATAGCACTTAAATCTATCACAAAATATTATTTTTAGAATCCAAGGAGTTATAATGTCAAAAAGTCTTTATGATACGCTTGAAGTAAATGAAAATGCTTCAAATGATGAAATTAAAAAAGCTTATCGTAGGCTTGCGCGCAAATATCACCCTGACATCAATAAAGACACAGGAGCAGAGGAAAAATTTAAAGAAATCAACGCTGCCTATGAAGTGCTAAGTGATGAAAACAAAAAAGCTCAATACGACCGCTTTGGCGATGCAATGTTTGGTGGGCAAAACTTCCACGATTTCTCTCGCGCACAAGGGGGTAATGTCAATCTTGATGATATACTTGCTTCCATTTTTGGACAAGGCGGTGGATTCAGTGCAGGAAGTGGAAGTGGATTTAATTTTAACAGAGGCGCTGGCTTTGGAAGTGGCGGAGACTTTGGTTTTGGTGGGTTTAATGCTCCGAATCTTGATATACAAGAGAATATTCAGATTCCATTTGAAAGTGCAGCTCTTGGTGGAAGCTATCATTATAGTGGGCGTAGTGGGAGCTTTGATATTAAAATTCCTGTGGGCATTAAAAATGGTGAAACTATCCGCCTCAAAGGCAAAGGTAGCACACATAATGGACGCAGCGGTGATTTGCTCCTCAAAGTGCAAGTTTTACAATCAAATGAATATGAACTTGATGGTGATGATTTGAGTAAAAGCTTTGATGTGCCTCTTAAAACTGCACTCTTTGGTGGCAAAATCACATTGCCAACGCTTTATCAAGACATTACCCTAACAATCCCACCCAATACCAAAAATAACCAAAAATTCCGCATTAAAGGTAAAGGTATCAAAAATCGCAAAACAAGCATTATGGGAGATTTATATCTCAAAGCAAATATTATTTTGCCTCACACAGAGCATTTAAGTGATGAGCTTAAAAATATGCTCCAAGAGCAACTTCCATAAATATATAACATCATCAAGGAGGAATTATGTATAGTTATGACGAACCTGTTTATCTTATCAGCGTAGTAGCGAGAATCTTAGAGATTCACCCTCAAACTTTGCGCCAATACGAAAAAGAAGGACTCATTCAGCCCGGGCGCACTGATGGCAAAATGCGCTTATATTCTCAACGCGATATTGACAAAATTAAGACGATTCTTAAGCTTACGCGTGATATGGGTGTAAATCTCGCTGGAGTAGATATTATCCTCCGCCTTAAAGAAAGACTTGATGAGCTTGATAAAATGGCTGAAGACTTACGAGAAGACCTTGCTAAACATAAAGGAAGTAGCAGAGTGCTTAAAACAAATGAAAGTTCTTATGAAATTATTTTATTTCAAAAAAACAAAGTGTCTCCTTGCTAAATCTCGCGCATTTACTCCGCCCTGTTTCTTTGCAGGATTTTATTGGGCAAGAGCATATCATTGCTCCTCATACACCACTTTTTAAAATGCTACAACACAATTCAATTGCGCATTGCTTTTTTTATGGACCACCCGGCAGTGGCAAAACTACACTTGCTCAACTCATTGCCAAAGAGCTTAAAAAACCATTTGCAAACTTTAATGCTACGACTTTTAAAATTGAAGAATTGCGCAAATATATCAAAAATTATGAAGGAAGTTTGTATCAACCGCTGATTTTTATTGACGAAGTGCATCGCCTCAATACATCACAACAAGAAGTGTTATTGCCAATTATGGAATCTCATAGTGCCATTATCTTTGGCGCAAGCACTTATAATCCATTTCATTCACTTACCAATGCTATTCGCTCACGCAGCTTTATCTTTGAGCTCAAAGCTCTTTCCGTTGCACATTTAGAGCAGATTCTCAAAAATGCCATTGCTTATTTGTGGGAACAACATCATTTAAAAATAGAACTTGATGAGGAAACAAAAACCTATCTTATCACTTCAAGTGCAGGAGATGCGCGCGCTATGCTTAATCTCCTTGATGCTGCGTGTGATAGTCTAAGTGAAAAAGAATCTCTTATTACTTATCACACTTTACAATCTCTGCGCCCCTACACTCTCCACGATGGCTCAAGTGAAGCCCAAACACATTATAGCCTTATTAGTGCGATGATTAAATCCATACGTGGAAGTGATGTCAATGCAAGTATTTATTATCTTGCGCGTCTTATTGCAGGAGGTGAGAATCCAGAATTTATTGCGCGGCGACTTGTCATTTTAGCAAGTGAAGATATTGGAAATGCTAATCCAAATGCACTCAATCTCGCTACAAGCACAATGACAGCAGTGAGCAAGATTGGTTATCCCGAATCTCGTATTATTCTTTCTCAATGCGTGATTTATCTTGCCTGCTCACCCAAAAGCAATACCGCTTATAATGCTATTAATAAAGCTTTAGATTCTATTAAAAAAGGTTGTGTGCTTCCCGTGCCAAAACACATTATGCCAGAGGCTCAAAAATATCTCTATCCACACGATTTTGGCGGTTGGGTAGAGCAAAGTTACTTAGAAGATGTCAAAGAGCCTTTAGAATTTGTAGAATCCACAACAAAAGGCTTTGAAAAAACGCTTAATGAATGGCTGAATAAAATAAAAAACAAAAGAGAGAGAAATGATTAAACATATACAAATAAAAATCTATATTATATTTCTTTGTCTAGGGGCTATGCAAATCTTTAGTGCAGAAATTGATGTCAATCCTGACAAACGAGGTTGGCATATTGAACTCAAACGTATAGCAGCAAATCTAAGTTCAACTTCAATACGAGGACAAGAGGAATATGCTGAATTTTCAGATAGTCGTATAAAGGGTGATTCTCAACTTATCGCGCAAGGCTTCTTTGACTTAGGGCTTGATTTTTATGCGCCACGTTATGTTGTATTTAATTCTGTTCTTGCCGAGTATGGACGCACAATTCTTGTAGTTGATAACAAACAACGGATAAGTAACACTACACTTGATAGAATTCTCCTCTCTACTGACTATACACATAGAATCTGGTATGTCCCTACATTCGTTGGAGGCTTTGAAGTAGGTCCATTTTTTAAGCTTAATTATCAAAGTGGATTTGAAAATAGACATCAAATCATACGATTTAATATGGGAATGAAACTCTTTGATGGGGTATATATTAAGGATTTACATTTAAATGCCTTTAGCGAAAAAAATTTTACTCTTAAAGTAGAATCTGAAAATTATGGCTGGGAAAGTGGTATTCGCCTTGAATATAAATTTAACGAAGACACAAAATTTTATTATTTTACTAACTTTCGCCATTATCTTTATAGCTCTGCTCCAGAAAGCTATAATCCCCTCTATCAACTTGAAATAGAAGCACGAGTAGATACCAAACTCTATAAAAAACTTGCCATTGCGCCTTTTATAAAATATTATGCGCTGCAAGGGCGTCATATCTCACAAACTGGAAATAACCTTTTTGTTGGATTCTCTCTTTCATTTGGATACACCTTTCTTGATGCAACCAAAAAACAAGAGTTAATGCCACTTTAGCTTATTTTTATATTTAAAAGATTTTTTTCTTACATTATGTTATAATCCTTAGTAAAATGTTTGCGGTAATTGCATCTCAACTTATAAATAAAAGCTTAAAAGAGGATATAAAGTTTTTATGAGCTTACTTATCACTTATTTTTTACTTGCAGTTAGTATTTCTTTTGTGTGTTCAATATTGGAAGCTGTATTATTTTGCGTTACGCCACCTTTTATGGAAAGCTATCCTAAAGTTCGTCCAAAAAGTGGCAAGATTTTGCAATACCTTAAAACAAATATTGATAATGCTATTGGGGCAATACTCATTGTGAATCTCTTTGCCAATACCGTGGGAGCAGCGGGCGTAGGTGCGCAAGCAGTAGAAGTTTTTGGCGAATCTTGGCAAGGCGTAGTAGCATTTGTAATGACTATGAGTATTTTATATATTTCAGAGATTGTGCCTAAAACTATTGGGGCAACTTATTGGAAATCTCTTATTTTGCCTGCTTGTTATGTCATTTTAGTGCTTTATTGGATTACTTTTCCACTCGTATATATTTCCCGCATTATCACACGATTACTTAAGAATAATCAAACTCACCAAATGAGCCGCGATGAAATATTAGCAGTTATGGAACTAGGAGAGAAAAGCGGTTCAATCAACGAACTAGAGGGCGATATTTTAGAGCATCTCATAGAACAAAAATCACTCAAAGTTAAAGATATTATGACGCCAAAGGAGCACATATTCGCCCTTGATGAACAAACAAGCATTAAAGAAGCTATCAAAGCAACAAAAGAACATAAATATTCGCGTATCCCGCTTTATGTGGCGATACCGAGCAATATTTGTTCAGTCGTATATCGCAAAAATATTTTACGCGCAATGCTCAATGGCAAAAAGAAAAAATGTTTAAAAGATTTCGCCAAGGACATTACTCGAATAGAAGAAAATGTGAGTTTGCTTGATTTATTGGAACAATTTATCAATAAAAAGGAACACTTATTTATGGTTGTAGATAAAAGAGGTAACCTTGTAGGAATCGTAAGTCTTGATGATGTAATCAGTGCTACCTTAAGTGTCGGCAACATTCAAAAGGACTAGAATATGGAATTACTGATTTTATATTGCATAATAGCCATTGTTGTGTGTTTTGTATGTTCAATTATGGAATCTGTCTTTCTCTCTATCACACCCTCATTTGTTGCAAGCTATGAAAAGAGTAATCCTAAAATCGGCGCGTATTTAAGACATCTCAAAAATAATGTAGATGATGCTGAAGGGGCAATTTTAGTGCTTAATACCTTTGGTGTTACAGCTACTTCCACAGGTGTGGGGATTGAAGTGGCACATATTTTTGGCGCAGAGTGGCAAGGTTTTAGTGCGGTGCTACTTACGATTGTGCTTATTTATGCCTGTGAAATCTTCCCCAAAACTTTAGGGGCAACTCATTGGAAAAGTTTTGTGCCTGTCGTAACACTAAGCATTCACTATCTCCTTAAGATTACCTTTCCTTTTGTGTGGGTAGCTAAGCTCATCACGCGTTTTGTTAAACCCAAAAAAAGCAGTAACCCCATAAGTCGCGAGGAGATTCTCGCTGCAAGCCAAATTGGGCAAAAAGGTGGTTCAATTACCACGCGTGAGCAAAATATTATAGAAAATCTGTTAGAGTTAAAAAATTACCAAACCCTTAACATACTCACACCTAGAAGTGTTGTATTTGCATTGCATCATAATATCACAATCAAGGAGGTTTTAGAACTTGAGGGCATTTATCAGCACTCTCATATTCCTGTTTATGGAGAAAGCGTAGATAATATCATCGGCATTGTCTCCGCAGTAGATATTTTAGAAGAAGGTATTAAGAAAGAAAAAGATAAGAAAATTTACGAGCTTATGTGTCCTGTACATACCATCTCGTTTGATATTTCTGTTTTAAACCTACTCAATCTCTTTATGAACAAAAAAGAGCGTTTTTTTGCTGTGCAAGATGCTTATGAACAGCTTATTGGCATTGTTACACTAGAAGATGTGATTGAAACACTTTTAGGTGAGGAAATCATTGATGAATTTGACAAAACCCCTGATATGCAAAAACTTGCAAGAGAAAAGATAAAAGGCTATCGCTTAAAATATATTAGGAAACTTAAATAGTTCTTTTATTATTGTAATACCCGCTGTGCTGGGCTTGTTAGGATTGTTGAGATTCATAGGGTCATCTCCAAAGGGTAAGTAAAATTTTTTCATCTAAATTATAGTGATTGATACCTTGAGATTCTAAAGCTTCTCTAGTTTTTTGTTTAAAGATTTCAAGAAATTTATCTATTTCTGCCTTTTTTTACGAAAGAAGGAATAATACATATTGCTCCTTGTCTTTGCGTCAAACCAACCAAAAGGTAATTTTTGTTTTTTCATATCATAAAATATAAACACATAAAAAAAGAGGAGGTCTAAATCTTACCACCAATCCATATTCTCCATAATAGAGATACATTGTCTTTTTGAAGAAAAACTGATAGGTTTGCACAATAAAATAATCATTATAGAGAACTATTTTACGCTGATTGTTGAAAATAACCTCATTCAGACAAAAAATAAATCCCCATATCATTAATGCTGTAAATGAAAAAAAGTATGGTAGCCCACTCTTTCTTGATAGCTTCAATCAACTCCATTAGAGAAGTCGTCATATATAAACCATACAATATACCAAAACTAAAAAATATCATAATGATGTTGATAAATTTTTGCAAGAATAGCATTGAGTAAACCCCTATTAATATAGATATAAATACTGCTAAAATCCATTCTCCAGCAATTACTCCTACAATAACACTTATTGTGATTGCAACTCCCCCCAATATAATATTTTCTGTTGCATTTAAGTCGTCATTGCTAATATTAAGAACCATACCTTTAGTTCCATCTTTTATATTTAACAACATTTTAACCGAGTTTCCCATACCTCTTGTTGCGATACTTGTTATAATAATGTCCATAGCATTTAACGCTTGAAATAAGTAATTTGTTAATTTTTCTTTATCAAGTATAGTAGTTGTATCTATACTGGGCAGAGTAACTTCTTCTCCTTTGTGCTGTTTGCCCATATCTGTATCTTGCAAACAAACTGCTTCGTCTGTATGTTTGTCAATAAAACAAGTTATTGAAATATCAAACTCTATTGCATTTTCTTTCATACTCTTTTCCTTTTTAAACCCAAAAGGCTCATTTTAGTGTGATGTGCCATATCAAATCCGCTCTGCTCGTTGATTGTTTCTGTAAGGAGTTTTTTATGAGTTAATCCAACTAGATTAAGCCCAACAAGATGATAACATAATATAAAATCTGTATGTTTTATAACATAAAAAAGCCCTGCAAAAATATTATGTCCTATTCCCAAACCTGAAGCAATGCCAATGTTTTGCATATCAATACATATATTGCCATAGAATCTATATTGTAAAACAAGTTTGTCCTTATACACAAGGATTTTTCTTAATAAATATGGCTTACTCATTATAAAACAATAAAGTGGCAAAGCCAATATGCCTATATTTTGTGAAAAATAGGCAAAAAGAATTAAAGATACACAAAAAAGAAAAGAAACTACTGCCCCATAGAGAAATAATATCCTCTGATACCATTTTTGTTGGTATGCACATTCACAGACAAATAATGACTTATCTTGTATGATATATTCTTGTCCAGCTTTATAAAATATAAACATATAGACTAAAAGATATATACATATTATCATAAACATAAAATTTGCAAAATCCACACAATAGAGTTTAAAAAATAAACCAATTCCAAAAGCATTAAGAGTAGATTCTGCCGCTATAAAACATATCGCAACCGCCAAGAATTGCACCACAATAAAAGAACGATTGTATATTCTTGCACATTTTGCATTCAAACTGGTTGTGCCTAATCCATTAAAAAGAAATGTGGTATAAGGAGCGTTGGTGTTCATTATTCCTCTCTCATTGTTCTATTTAATCCAAATTGACTTGCATAAGAGATGTTATCCACATTAAAGCCAAGTTTTTGATAAAGTGCTTCTTTGAGCTGTGTTTTGTTCTCCAATCTGCCCAGCATATCATTATCAATATTACCTAAAATCTGATAAGTTTCAATCGCTTTCTTTTTTTTATTAAACTTTACTCTCGCAAGTGTTTGATTAACTCCTATCCCAAGTCCCTCTCCAACTAAAGCAAGATTTTGCAAATTAAGCGTAATATCACCATAGATTCTATATCTTACTATGAGGCAATCCTCATATAATAAAACCTCTTTAAGTAAAAATGGTTTAGCAAAATATAAATACCAAAGCCACAGACTAAAAATAACAAGAAACAAGCTTAAGCTAATTAATAATCCAACAAGATAAAATAAAGTCAAAAATACAAGCCCACTATAATCATAAAATTTTATGCGTTTTTTGCAGATAAGTAAAGCCTTTGTTGAATCTCTTTTTCTTTGAGTGTGTCCATTTTGATACAAAAGTATATTAGCATACAAAAAAATCACACAATATAATCCAAAGCAAATATTTAAAAGTGTCAAAAAAGTAGGGGGAAATGGGTATTTAAAGCTATGAATTAATCCTACAATACCTAAAACAAGAGGAGCATAATTTAAAATAATAAATATATAGCGATGAGTTATCCGTTCTTTTTGAGTGCCAAAGCTATTAAGTAACAAAGGGTCAAAATCTTTCATACTCTTTTCCTTTTTAAACCTAAAAGGCTCATTCTAGTGTGATGTATCCAAACACCCCACTTACTCCAGCCATTAAAGTATCTGCAAGATTACCTTGATATTCTAGTAAGTTTGTATGAGATTCTATGACTAAAGTTGAAGTATCATCATCATTAATAATTTCTTTAGCTGTAATGTTAGAATCTTGGTAAGTGAAAGGTTGAGTAGGATTGTTTGGGTTTGTAGATTCTAATTGCTTAGTAGATTCCGTAATGTTTATAGAATCCTTTGTAGATTCTGCAGTTTGCTTACCAAAGTTAAGTATATCATTTTCATTTTGCTGTTCTTTATTTATCATATCAAAAGGACAATCTACAATACAAGCAATCGCCATAACTTTTTGTTTGGTTTCAGGATTATAGAATACAACACTATTATTTGGACTATAAGGAGCATTAGGGTTAGAATTAATCATACCAAACTCTGCACTTGTTCCTTGTTGATTTCCAAATTTTAGAGTGAAACCTAAATTTGATTGTCTTTCATCGTTATTCATTGTTTATTCCTTAAATTAATAAAGACTAAATTGCTTTTGTAAATCATAAGGCAAAGAATTTATATCTACACCTTGCAACTCTAAGGCTTCTTTGGTTTTTTTGATGAGAAACTCGTGTAAATAAGACACATCATATAAACTTCATCATAGAGTTTGGGAGAGAGATAATAATCCCAAGCAATAAGGCGAATAATGCAATAAGGTTTTAGTCGCCAGAGAAAATAAAAATATTTACTTTTGATAGCTCCTAGAGGGAAAATTGTAATTAATCTAGGTGGTGTGGTAGGGTATAATCCTAGGCTTTTAAAATGTGTTACAATGCCCACTTCCCCAAACTTAAAGAATCCCTTTTGCATTCTAAACCAATTTCTACGCTCAAAGCCTATGCCTTGATTTGTGATGTAGATTTTATTTTTTCTTGTATAAAATAAATAATAAGAGCTGAAAGCAACACCTCCCCAAAATAAGCCTAAAAAAATAAATATTACTAAATTCATTTCGTTGTCGAAAAAGATTTGTGTAAGCCCAATACTTCCAATAAGAGCAAAAATAAAGGTAGAACAAAGTATGAGATAATCCCACCAACTAGGATTATGTTTCACCTCAAAGACTATCTTATCTTTTGAATCAATATTATTATTTACATTATAAGAAGCATTAGGACTAGAATCTATCGCTCCAGCTTTTATATCAAATCCTTTATTCTCTCCCATCACTCCGCCTTAATCTCCCCACCTTTAACTATAAGTCCTTTAGAATCTATCACTACTTCTACTCCACCAGCTTTAATAATAACACTCTCTCCTTTAGCAGTAATAGAAGTGTCTCCTACTTGGTGAAGGATTTGATTACCTGCTGTGGCAGTAAGATTACTCTTAGATTCCATATCGGTATTATCTGCAATAAAAGAAAGTTCTTTTTGTGTTTCAAACGAAGCAGATTCTTTACCAAAGAATAAGATATTGTCTTTAGCATTAAAATTCATTTGAGATTGGGTAGAGAGATTACATTCTTTCACACTCTGTATATCTAATGTCCCCTCTACCACATCCCTCTTATTCCCTTCTACCTTCCTCCTCTCATCTTGTCTTATACTTGTATAAAGACTTCCCTCTATCTCTACTTCTTTATCCTCTCCTACATACTCATTACTCTTCTTTGCAATCCTTACTTTATTATCTACTCCTACATTTAAAGTATGACTTAATCCTACTATGGTATCTTTTGATAAAGCTACATTGGTATTGTATTCTCCTCCTACACTGACTATCTTTGCTAAGTCTATGGTTTGAGTATGAATCTTTTTAATCCTTTCAGTATAAGTTCCCTCTACTAGAGAATCTTTATTATTCTGTATGCTTTGAGTAAAATTATGTTTAATGAGTTCTTCATAATCTTTTTGTGCCTGAAGATAAATCTGTTCTTGTTCTTTTATATTAGAAAGAGTAAATTCATTCAATCCAGATTCTATTGTATGAGAGTGTGTATACTCTGTATTGCTTTGTGGAATATTAAGAGTTCTTGCACTCAAACTGATTTGATGAGCATTCAAAGGTAAAGAGGGCAGGGCTTTATTGCTTTGGTTATACAGACTGCCACTAATATAAGGTTTATCTATATCATCATCAAAGAAACTCACAATGACTTCATCTCCAATTCTAGGAGTATGATACAAGCCTGAACTTATACTTGCAAGGGGAGAGCTTACCCTAAGAAAAGGAGAGTAATGGTAGCAGCATTCTTTCTGTTGTGTTCTTATGAGAGAATTCATCTATTTATCTCTCCTATCCACCTTAGAATATTTCCTTTCTCATCTATTTCTACTTCTAAGTCTTTGTATTTGTTATAAAATCTAGGAGCTAGGATTTCATTGAAGTATTGTGTGCCTTTGGGGGTAATATCAATCCACACATTATATCTACTCCAACACTTAGGATTATCCCAAAAAGTTTCTTTTGTGAGATTTTTATCACATTTTGCATTCCATTCAAAATATTGCTCATTATCAATAAAATGTGTTTTAAAATGCTCCCAAGATTCATTGCAAGATTGCTTATAAGTAGAAAGATTATAGATAGAATTTATACTTTCTTCATAGCTTGAGCCAAACTCTATATACCCCGCTATAAACGCACTCTCTATAACATTAAGATATTCTTTTTCATAACATACTAGAAATTCACTCATCAATACTTCATCAATCTCGTGCCATTCATACAATAACTGATTGTAAAGACTAAATTCCATTAATTCCATCATATCCGCCATACTCGCATTTGGATATGCTATGAGGTATATATCTACAAGATTCACATTTGTGCCTTGCAAAGCCTTATCATTTCTCCACTCACCAAAAAGACGATGAGTTTTAGAATCTATCATTTTATATCGTTTTGGTTTCATTGATTTCATACTTTTTATATTCTAAAACACACGCCCAAATCCAAGCTATCGCCATACATAAAGCAACGGATTAATTCAAAAACAACTAAATCTCATAACGCGCAATTTTATGTCGTAGCACCTCTACATTCATACCTAGTATATCACTTGCTTTTTGCAAATCATTATGAGTTTCTTTAAGTGTTTGGATAATCAGCTCCTTTTCTAGCTCGCCAATGCCTTGTTTGTGTGATGTATTTGCACCAAAAGCTTGATTGCGAGATTCTAAAAATAAATCTTTTGGACTTATCTCCTCTCCCTCACTTAAGATTCCAGCCCTTTCTATCACCGAAAGCAGCTCTCGCACATTCCCATACCATTCATATGCAAGCAACGCTTCTTTTGCCTCCTTAGAAAATCTCTTCTGTCCTAAGCCATATTGCATACACACAGATTCTAGTTTCCATTCACTTAATGGCAAAATCTCCTCCTTGCGCTCTTTAAGCGGTGGAATGGACAAAGGTATCGTTTGAAGTCTAAAAAACAAATCCTCTCTAAACTCGTTTTTTGCAATCTTAGCTTGTATATTAGCATTTGTCGCAGAGATAAAGCGCACATCAATTTTAATAGGCTTTGAGCTACCAAGTCGTGTTACACTTTTTTCTTGCAAAACACGCAAAAGCTTTGCTTGAAGAGCTAGGGGCATTTCTCCAATCTCATCTAAAAATACACTGCCTCCATTAGCATCTTCTAAAATACCCGGTTTTGCACTTGTGGCATCTGTAAAAGCACCTTTTTCATACCCAAAGAGTTCAGATTCCAATAAATGCTCGGGAATTGCCGCCATATTGATGGCTATAAATGGTGCATTGGCACGATTAGAGTTTTTATGGATAAAGTTTGCAAACACATCTTTTCCTACCCCACTCTGCCCCAAAAGCAACACACTTGCGTCAGTTTTGGCAACTTTGAGTGCAATATGTTTTACCTCTTCTAGCTTCGGAGAGGTAGCAATAAAATCATTAACAAGATTCTGCAATTTGTGTGTGGTTTGAGAATCTTGAGATTTTGAGGGATTTTGAGTGATTTTATGAGCCTTAAAGCTTCGCTCTATAGCTTCAATCAATGTTTCTATCTCAAATCCCTTAACAAGAAAATCTTTCACGCCCAAACGAATAGATTTAATAGCATTTTGCACAGAAGCATTGCCAGTAATGACAATCGCCTCATATCGCCCATTAAGTTCTTGCAAGAAAGCTAATCCGTCCATTTGAGGCATATTAATATCAGTAATCACAAGCTCAAAACTCTCATCAAGCTTTTTTAGAGCGTCTTTTGGATTCTTGAAACTCACAATCTCATATTGCGGATAATCTTCAAATGCAGTTTCTAATGACTTGCGATAATTAATATCATCTTCTATAATTGCGATTTTCATACTCTCCCCTTTGCTAAGATTTGCAATATAATACTTTTATCAACTAGCTTTGCTTTAATTCTTGTAGGTGCAATTTCAAAGCTCACACGCGAACTTAGAGCATTATTTCTACCCTTTGTAGATTCTCTAACATATACTTGATAGGTGTAAAAACACTCTAATACTTGCTCTTTTTCTTGTTTGAGAATAGAAGTGATAAAATAAGGCATATCGTCCATAATAGGATACCTACTTGCATCAATCTCACATTGTGCAGCGACTTTATAGCCTTTTTCACCCTGATAATTCATTGCGTGAGATACACGATAACGTTCTCCTAATGCAACATTATCTTTGCTTATCATTTTGTAAGAGATAAGCAGCTCTACTTCAACACCATCAAAAGATTCATCGTAAGGAATATTATCAAGCTCATTTGCTCCATTAAGTATGCCTATGCACAAAAGGAATATCAAGAATCGCCCACGCATAAGAATCTCCTCACTCCATTCTTGCAATCCTTACTTAATTAGCCCTCGCTTCCCTCTTCATCATTCATATCCTCTTCTTTTGGCTCTTTTGGACAAACATTAGCATAAGCCACTTTATCATTGCTAACATTGACAATTTTTACCCCACTTGTATTACGTCCAGCCGAACGTATCGCCTCTGTATCTACGCGAATCATTTTTCCCGAGCTTGTAAGCACCATAAGGTCCATATTTTCATCATTGATATTTACAACACTCACGAGCTTACCTGTTTTGGGCGTAAGCTTCATTACAATGACACCTTTGCCTGCACGGCTTTGCAAACGATATTCTCCAGCCAAAGTTTGTTTGCCAATACCACGCTCGCTCACCGTTAAAAGCTTATCTGTATCATTTGCAATAGTCGTAGCTGCGATAACACGATCTTCACTTGCCTTAAATTTAATACCTGTTACCCCGCGACTTACGCGTCCAATTTCACGCAATTCTTCAACACCAAAGCGGATACACATACCTTGATAAGTAGCAATGAATAGTTCTTTAATATGAGAATCAACAATATGTGCTGTTACAAGCTCATCATTCTCATCAAGATTAATCGCCCTAACGCCTATGCTACGAATATTGCCATATTCTTTCAAATTTGTGCGCTTGACAATGCCATTTTTGGTAAAAAACACAAGCGATTTATCTTCATTAAAATCTGTGGTGGTAATCGTTGCCATAATTTTCTCATCGGGTTGGAGATTGATAAGATTTACTACTGCCTTGCCAATAGCTGTGCGTCCTGCTTCTGGAATCTTATACACCTTAAGCCAATAGAGTTGCCCTCTATTAGTAACAAACATAATTGTATCGTGTGTATTTGCCACAAAAAAAGATTCTATAAAATCATCATCGTGTGTATTGCCACTGATTTTGCCCTTGCCACCACGATTTTGCTTTTCATAAGTTTTAAGCAACACGCGTTTGACATAGCCTCTATGACTCATTGTAACAACTACTTTCTCATTGGGGATTAAATCTTCTACATCAATAGCATCATAATCTTCTTCAATTTGTGTGCGTCTTTTGGTGCTAAATTTCTCTTTAATCTCCAAAAGTTCCTCTTTCACAATGCTTTTAAGCTTCTCTTCGCTTTTAAGGATAGATTCTAAATATGCAATTTGCGCTTGGAGTTGGGCATATTCTTCATTAATCTTATCTCTCTCTAAGCCTGTAAGTCTTTGCAAACGCATTTCAAGTATAGCTTTAGCTTGCAATTCGCTTAATTTGAACTTAGCTACAAGCGCATTTTTTGCCTCATCAGTATCTTTTGAGGCACGAATGGTGCTAATAACCTCATCAATATTATCTAATGCAATGATTAAACCCTCTAAAATATGCGCTCGTGCCTTTGCTTTCTCAAGTTCAAAAATACTCCTGCGAATGATAATTGTCTTACGATGAGCAATAAAAATTTGCAAAAGCTCAAGGAGATTAAAAATTTTTGGTTCTTTATTATTAATGGCAAGCAGGATAATACCAAATGTGCTTTCCATTGTTGTAGATTTAAAAAGATGATTAAGCACAATTTCGCTCATCGCATCGCGTTTAAGCTCTATAACAACGCGAATCCCTTCTCTATCACTTTCATCACGCACTTCGGAAATACCATCAATAACCTTCTCTTTTGCTAACTCTGAAATTTGCTCAACAAGCTTCGCCTTATTGACTTGATAAGGCACTTCATCAATGACAATCACATCTTTAGTTTTTGTCTTTTCAATATGTACTTTTGCACGCACACGAATGCGTCCTCGTCCTGTGCGATAAGCCTCTAAAATCCCTGCTTTGCCATAGATGATTCCACCCGTTGGAAAATCTGGTCCCTGCACAATATCAAGCAAATCCTCTACATCTTGTGTATTTTTATCAATGACTACAATAAGTGCATCTATAATCTCATCAATACGATGTGGTGGGATAGAAGTCGCCATACCTACTGCAATACCACTTGAGCCATTTACAAGTAAATTTGGGAATCTTGTAGGCAAAACATCTGGTTCATAAAGCGTATTATCATAATTTGGCACAAATTCAACTGTGTCTTTGTCAATATCGCGTAGCATCTCCTCACTTGCGCTTGTCATACGCGCCTCTGTATAACGCATAGCTGCTGCACCATCACCATCAATAGAGCCAAAATTACCTTGCCCATCAACAAGTTCAAGTCTCATAGAAAAATCCTGTGCCATACGCACAAGTGCATCATATACTGCTGTATCGCCGTGTGGGTGATATTTACCAATTACATCACCTACGATTCTTGCGCTTTTTTTGTATGGGCGGCGAGGCGAGAGGTTAAGCTCATTCATTGCATATAAAATTCTCCTATGCACAGGCTTTAATCCATCTTTTGCATCGGGCAATGCTCTCCCTACGATGACACTCATTGAATAATCAAGATAACTCTCTTTAATAGAATCATCAATCTTTACATCTATACTCTTCTCATCTATTATGCTCTCCATTGTCTCTCCCAATATAGTTTTCAAAACCGCTTATTTTAGCCAAAATTGACTAAAAATAGGCTTACTTCTTAAGTAAAAGCATTATATAATCTTTAAAGATATTATCTTAATACAACAAGTGAGAAGTTCATTAAATATGGAAACAACAGAAAAAATTATCCTTTTATGTCTTATGGGATTTTTTGGTGCGATAACACCCGGACCCGATATACTCCTTGTCCTTAAAACAACTTTGCGTTTTGGTATGTTTCAAGGATTAAAAGTGCTTCTTGGCATTGCAAGTGGTTGGTGTTTATATCTAGCTCTTATCTATGCAGGGTTTAGTCATTGGCTCAATACGCCAATCTTGCAGCTTATTCTTAGCTTTGTGGGAGGATTCTATCTCCTCTATTTGGCTTATCTTACATTAAGCGCATCTTCTTATACCTATAATTTAAACACAGAAGAAATCAATAATATCCGCAAAGATGGCTTTATACAGGGATTAATTCTTAATCTTTCCAACCCTAAAGCCATTTTGTTTTTTATATTTTTAGTAACCCCTTTTATTGAGGAGGGTATGAAAATAGGTTTAATTGCACTTTGGTGCTCACTTTTTAGCGCCTTTATGCTTGTGATTATTTGTGCAAGTATCATCAAAAAGTATATGAATGCAAAAATTTTTAGCATTATTGATACACTTTGTGGTGTTCTTTTTGTATGCTTTGGGTGGCTTTTATGTTTTGAATGTGGTCTTTTATCTGTAAAAATATATACTTAGATTCCATATTTCACATCATATCATTACACATACACAGCCATAAAGTATAAAATAGTAACAACCCCGCTCTTAACTTACTCTTGCCTTTCACTTTTATAGGTAAAATTTATTTTATTATCTGCTAGAATGCCCTTATATGATGTATTTTCAAAGGATTGTAATGTATATGTATATTTTGGATACTTTACGCAGCATAGTTAATAGCACAAATGGGTTTTTATATACTTATTGGCTCGTATTTGCTTTAATTGGTTGTGGCTTATATCTCACTATCCGCACAGGTTTTATTCAGTTGCGCTTTCTTAAAGACGCTTTTATGGTGCTTAATGAACGCAGTCATCAAAAACATATTTCGCCTTTTGGTGCATTAATGATTTCTACTGCTTCTCGTGTGGGCATTGGTAATATCGTAGGAGTGTCAATCGCTATTGTTAGCGGTGGTGTAGGTGCATTGTTTTGGATGTGGGTAACTGCTCTTGTAGGTGGAGCAAGTGCATTTGTAGAATCCACTCTTGCTCAAGTATATAAACGCAAAGATGGGCAACATCGCTACAAAGGCGGACCTGCTTATTATATTGAAACAGCTCTACATTCTCGCACACTTGGCATTATCTTTGCCATATCACTTATCTTGTGCTTTACTTATGGATTCAATGGTTTGCAATCCTATACGCTCACATCAGCCTTTGAGATTTTTGTAGGCAATGAAGTGTTTAATGAAAAGTGGGGATTTACCACTTTTGTTGGACTTATCCTTGCTGCTCTTGTATCATTCTTTTTCTTTAGCGGAGGCAAAAGCTCTGCAACAATCTCATCAATTCTTGTTCCTACTATGGCTTTTGGCTATCTTGTGGTAGCACTCATTGTTATTGGTATGAATCTAGAAAAACTCCCTACAATTTTTAGCAATATCTTGCAAGAAGCCTTTAATTTTCAAGCCATTTTTAGCGGTTTTGCAGGGAGTGCGATTGTTATTGGCATAAAACGTGGATTGTTTTCTAACGAAGCCGGTATGGGCTCTGCACCCAATGCAGCAGCGGCTGCGCATACAAGCCACCCTGCTAAACAAGGTATGGTGCAAACACTCTCTGTTTTTATTGATACACTTATTATTTGTTCAGCAAGTGCGTTTATGGTGTTATGCTCTGATTTAAGCAATACAAGCGAATTAAAAGGTATGATATTAATGCAAAGTGTTATGCAAGGCTATTTTGGCACTTTTGGCTTAATCTTTGTAAGTATTGCTGTCGTGCTATTTGCCTTTACTTCACTTATTGGAAACTATTTCTATGCAGAAGCAAACTTCAAATTTATTACAGAAAACAAACTTGCATTGCAAATTTTTCGCTTCTCTGCTGTGGCAATGGTTTTTATTGGCGCACAGCTCAATTTACAACTTGCGTGGGATTTGGCTGATGTTTTTATGGGATTTATGGCAAGTGTTAATATCATTGCCATTTTACTTTTAAGCAATATAGCCATTAGCGTACTCAAAGATTATAAAAAACAACGCAAAGAGGGAAAGAACCCAACATTTAAAGCTGCTGATGTAGGTATTTATAACACTGAATGTTGGAAGTAGATTCTATATAAACTTAGAATCTCTATGTATTAAATCCACGCTTTGAGATATGCTCTTAAAGTGTGTGCAACATCGCTCCAATCATTCATTTTGCTTTGTGTCATACACACCACATCTTCATACCACGGGGTAAAGATACCATTACCCCAACGCCAATCATAACGTTTATTTAAAAGCACTATGGTATGCTTACCCACACTTGCACTCAAATGTGCTACTGCCGTATCAATGCTAATCACCATATCCATATCTTTAATAATATGAAATGTATCAACAAAATCCTCCATAGGTAGCTGCATAATGCCATAATCACCCAATCTATCTATATCGTGCTGTGCTTTATTAAGCGAATAAATCTCTATATTATGATTTTTCTTATATCCTTCCAAAGCACTCATAAGTGTCTCAAGCGGTATGTTTTTATTTGCTGCTTCAGGAAACTCTGAATCTGTGCTAAAACAAATCCCAATTTTTCTTACCTTTTCACTCTTGCTCTCAAGCCGATGTTTATCTTGGCTTTGAGAGATAAAAGGTGTAAAATGTAAATCTTGCACATTACTCACTCCAAGTGCAAGTGGCAAGGATAAAAGCGAAATCGCCACATCAAAATCCTCCATTTCGTTGATGTGCGATATACTTGAAATACCCATTGTTTGAAAAAACCTCAAAAGCGGTTCTTGGATAAGCACGCATACACTTTGAACATATTTTTGCAGCAAAGGCAAAAATCGTGCAAACATTAGAGAATCTCCAAGTCCTTGCTCGTGATAGACAAGCACCTTTTTGCCTTCAAACTGCTGTGCTCCTTTGGATTCTAAGCTGTATTGCCATATATTCTTTATACCTTGTGGCAACATTTGTGGTAATTTTTTACGCTCTTCATAGATTCTAAAACCTTGCTCAAAATGCAAATGACGCAACAAAAAGTGTGCATAATTAATACAATATTCCACCTTTGTGGGATTAAGTGCTATGGCTTGTTGATAAAATGTTTGGGCAAGCTGCATATCTGTATTAGCGTAATTAAGGGCATTAGCATAATTAAACAAAAAATCTCCATCATCTTTATAATATTGATAAATCGCTGCATACACCTCAAGAGCCTTGCTAAAAAGCCCGATTTGCACATAAGTATTCGCAAGATTTACACCCGCATCAAGATAGCCCTTATTGAGCGCGCTTAAATATAATTCTATAGCCTCACCAAATTGCTTAATGCTCACTTGTGCATTTGCAAGATTAAACATAGCACCCAAATCATTAGGGTCAAGTTTAATAGCAATGGCATAATGTTTGATTGAATTTTGAGAATCTTCTAAATCTGAATAAGCTTTAGCGAGATTAAAATGAAAAGTGGAATTATGCTCTAAAGTGTCCTCTTGCAACAAACTTGCTTCTAACATCTCAATACAATGTTTAGGATTCCCACTGCGGCGATAAGCTTCAGCAAGATTAAGTTTGTGATTAACCTGTGTAGGCTCATATTTACCAGCTTGAGTAAAATACTCTATCGCCCTTTCATACATTTTAAGTTCAAGTGCAACAATACCAGCGAGATTCCATATATCTGCTCTTGTGCAATCTATACTTAGAATCTCAATACATATATCCACACATTGATGATAAGACTTTGATTCATAAAGCTGATATGCCATTTGTATAGCTGTATCAATATTAAAACTTTGTTGAGACATATATTACCTTTTGAAGTTTCCTCCAAAGGTTTTAAGCAAAAAAAATGCCACCCTCTAGGATTATATTAAGATTTTCCCAAAAGGTGGCAACATTTAGAAAAACAAAAGCAATTAAAAGACTACGCCAAAAATTAAAGAAATGCGTTGATAATCCTCTTTAAAATCTTTTGTTTTTACTGAATCTGTAGATATACTAGCACCTGCTTCACGTGAAGAACTTGTCATTTGCCCCATTACATAGCGCAAACCTACACTAAAGACATTTGACACCTTAACTCCTGCCCCAATACCATAGGTAAGCCCGTGATAAGTATGCTTTAAAGAAGTATCATTTTGCGTATCGCTTACAAAATAAGGTTCTGTCAAACTATGATAAGCATAGCCTACCATACCTTGAATATAAAAATAGCGTGCTTGCACACCTACAATTACAGGCACTTGCACACCCCAACCATTAAAACCTATATCTTGCATTACTTTTGAACCACCTGGCAAATTATTAGCATTAGGACTGCCATCTTTAAATGCGTTTGAATTACCTGTAAATTTAAGATAAATAGGTAAAGTGATTTCTGTCCCAACATAAGGACGCAAGCCACTTGCAGACTTAATCGCAGTAATATACATTGAATAGCCAATATCCGCAGAATGTAAATTCATATCACCAATAGTTGAGTATGAATATCCCAAATGTCCCTCGTTAAAAAGATACCAACGCGCTACATTCCCGGCTTTATTAGAGCCATTCAGAATTGAACCACTTGCAAAATTCCCCAAAAGCTGTTTTTTTGCATTGCCAAGCGATTGTTGTTTGCTATTTGTATTTGATGGCGCACCAAATACCACACTCGCAGCCAATGCAGACATTAAAAGCAATTTCTTAACCATTTTGAACTCCTTTATTGTATGGTTTAAATTGGCTATAATACCATAATAAACTAATATCGGCTTAAAATCAGTTTTTTATATTTGCTCTTAATAATCTATCATTCACAAAAGGTGTGATTATGGCAGCGGGAGATAGATTTGTGGCGTGGAAAATGACACTCCCATAAAGCCGAGCATAATACTTCATCAAATTTTTTTGCAATATAGGCTCAATGCTTGGCACAAACCACGCATTATTGCTTGTTACAATTACATATTGTGGATAATCTGAATAGAATCCACGATTGCTCCCCTCATAGCAAATAGCATTTTTAAATTGTATTCCCTTAATATCAAAATATCCAAAATCTCTCCCCGCACTGAATCCGCCAATGCCTTGAAAAAAAGTATGAGCAAGTGGTAGCAAAAAAGAAGGTAAAGTCTCTCCAAAAGGCACGAGCAAAACTTTATCGTAAAAAGAAACTTCGCCCTTATCAAATTTATAAGTGCTATTAAAATAAGAGGCACTTCCATCTGTATGTATTTCTTCGCGTAATGCACCCGCGATAATAATAATTTTATGACTCATCTCCAAAAGTGTGTCAAAATATACAAAATATGGGGAATCTAAAGGCACATAAAATGCACTTTCAGGTAAAATGATCACATCATACTTTTCATTAATTGCCTTTTGTATATCGCTTATATGTGTGTCAAATATGCTTTTTGCTTCTCTCATACGATAATCAAAATCCTGACTCACAGCACTTTGGGCAAGTTTGATTTTAAACTGCGGCAGATTCTCTCTTTGTGAATCTACCAATCCAAAATCAAGTGCTAAAATAAGGCAAATCACGCCTCCTAGCTTCCACCAAGATTTGTATTTAAATAAAAGCCATAAGGCGAGAATGACAAGCGCAAAACTTAATTTATCCACACCTATATAACTATATGCAAACACACTCTCTGGCACAATCCAATCAAAGCCAAAAGGCGTGAGATAGCTTAAAAGCAATAAAAACGCGAATCGCAACATCAAACATTCACACCATAAACCAATATAAAATACAAAACCCATAAAAATGCCACAAGCTATCACAACCAAAGGAATAAGAAAGCTCATATCAAAATATCTAAGTCCCAAACTTACCCAATAAAACCATAGCACCCCAAGAAAGAATCCAATACTAAAGCGGCGATTTTTGGGGGCAAACAGCATACTTGCAATGCTTAAGAGTCCAAGTAATGAAGCCAATAATGGTGGTATTGTCTTTTCATAAATTTCTAAAATCCATTGCACATAAAAAGGCAACACAAACAAAAAGGCAAAGATAAGGGAGATAAAAAGCCATAGAAGTGTTGGCTTGTAAGTCTGCGGATTACGCCACGAGAAACGAATATAAGAGGTGTGAAAAAACATATGGCGAATACGCCCCATCATTCGCTTCAGGTGCAAAAAAAATAAAGAAAGCATTATTTAAATGTTGTGCCACCATCAATAACGATTGTTTGCCCTGTGAGCCACGCACTTTGTGTCTCATCGCAAAGGAAAAATGCTGCCCCTGCCAAATCTTCAGGTGTTCCCATACGATTAAGAGGGGATTCTTCCTCTACTTTAGCTTTAACTTGCGCATAATCAGGAAATGCTTTGAGTGCATCAGTATCAATAGGTCCCCCACTCACTGCATTTACGCGTATGCCCCACTCACCAAGCTCTGTTGCTGCATATTTTACCATAGTCTCTACGGCATTTTTAGAGTTTCCGTGTCCTGCATAATTTGGCATATACACAAGATTCCCTGTTGAGCTTAAAGAAACAATAGCACCGCCACCAACTTCCTTCATACGTTTAGCCGCTTCTTGCGCTCCTACGACAAAGGCAAGCACGGTTGCTGTATAAATATTATTAAGCCCACGCGGTTTAAGGCGCATAAATGGTGCAAATCCTCCAGCTACACTTTTGCCATAAATAATCGCATTAGACACAAAAAAATCTACACGCGAAAAGTCTTCATCAATCTTTTTAAATAATTCTATGTATTGTTCTGGTTCAAGGACATTGAGCGGATAGAATCTTGCCTTAACGCCATATTTACTCTCAACATCTTTGGCAATCTTTTGCGCTTCCTCTTCATTTTTGTTATAAGTAAAAGCGACATTCACGCCATTTTGGGCAAATTTATATAAGATTGCCTTGCCAATACCACGTGTAGCACCGCTAATAACAAGTGTTTTGCCTTTCATAAAATGTGTTGTAGAATCTTGAGCATTTTTCATTCTTTCACCTCGTATTTTTCTAAGATTTGTTGTATTTTAGCCATATTTTCCTTAGAAGGTGGCACTAATGGCAAACGATATTCCAAGCTTTTTAATAATCCTGCCAAAAACATTGCTGCTTTAATAGGCACGGGATTACTTTCGCAAAAGAGTATCTTATTTATCTCATAAAGCCTTGTATTCATCTCATAGCTTTTTTTCATATCACCTTGTAAGGCATAATGTGTTAAATCGGCAATCTCTTGCGGAAAAAGATTGCCGGTTACAGATATAACACCTTTACCATTATTTGCAAGTATGGGATAATTAATTGCGTCTTCTCCACTCAAAAGGGCAAGGGAAGGAACTTCTGCACCAAAAGCTACGACTCTTTCCATAAGCCCAGCTGCTTCCTTAATTGCATAAATATTCTTACAAGTTTCGTGCAAACGTTTGGCAGTCTCTATCTCTATACTTACCCCTGTGCGTGAGGGAACATTATAGAGCATTACAGGAATCTCCACTGCATTAGCCACAGCCTTATAATGCTCAAATAAACCCTCTTGTGTAGGTTTATTATAATAAGGCGTAACACACAATAGGGCATCTGCACCACATTTTTGAGCAAAAAGTGCAAGTTCTTTTGCCTCGCTTGTGGAGTTACTCCCTGCACCTGCGAGTACTTTTACTTTACTGCCTTTACATACCGCCACAGCAGCCTCTATACATTCCATATGCTCTTGATGTGAGAGTGTAGCAGATTCCCCTGTTGTGCCTACTGGCACACAAGCGTCCATACCATAGGCAATTTGCCGCTTGATGAGTGTTTCATATGTTTGAAAATCTACTTTATGATTTACAAATGGCGTGATTAATGCACTCATTGCCCCAAAAACCATATCCTACTTCTCCTTATCCTTATCCTTTAAAATCACAACACTTAGCGTATCTTCTACAAAATATTTATTTGCCACTTGCTGAATCTTCTCTAAGCTAAGAGCATTTATATCTCTCTCATAAGAAAGCAATGGTTTAATATCACCCCGCACAAGATAGCTCCCAAAAAGTCCTGCAACTTCTGAAGCACTTTCAAGACTATAAATAAAACTTGCACGCGTATTGATTTTCACCTTGTCAAGCTCTTCTTGGGAGATATGACCTTTTTTAATATTGTCTAATATCTTATACACTTCTTCTTCAATCTTTTCAGCACGGATACCTTGTTTTGCTGCGACAATAAGTAAAAATACGCTCTCATCTCTCATATCCATATTATATGCGTATGCACTCGTAGCAATTTGTTGCTTATCAATCAGTTCTCGCTGAAAAATACTTGATTTACCTGCACTTAGAATCTCGCCTATCGCACTTAAAGCCACTTGGTCTTCGCTCAAATAATTAGGAATCTTGTATCCCATAGCAAGAAACTCCACTTGAGAATCTTTTTTGACTATATTGCGCCTCATACCATCTTGTTTTGGCTCTTTTGCTGCAACTTGTGGAATACTTGAAGAAGTATTTTTAAGCTTGCCAAAATATTGGGTGGCACTTTGAAAAACAACATTGGGGTCAATATCACCACTCACCAATACAATAGCATTTTGCGGTTGATAATAAGTGTGATAAAATGAGCGAATATCCTCAATATTCCAACTTTGAATATCCTCCATAAATCCAATAGGTGTCCAATGATAAGGGTGATAGACAAAAGCTGTATTAAAGAAGCGAAAATATAAATATCCCATAGGTGAATTATCTGTTCGCCACAATCGCTCCTCTGCTACTACATTGCGTTCTGGCTCAAACTCATCTTCTTTTAACAAAAGATTGCTCATCAGCTCAGAAAAAAGTTCTAAAGATTTATCTAGATTCTCAACACTTGATTTAATAAAATAACGCGTGTAATCAAAGCTTGTTGAAGCATTATTCACACCTCCAAAGCCTTTGACAATCTCATCAAATTCACCCGATTTGAGCTTTTGTGTGGATTTAAAGCTTAAATGCTCAAGCATATGGGCAATGCCACTTTTACCCATTACTTCATTGCGACTTCCAACCTTATAAAAAACATTTGTCTCAATCACGCCACTCTCATTATTCAGCGGCACAACTACAATTTGCAGCCCATTATCAAGATGTTTTGTATAATGTTTTGGCAGGGAACTTGGGGCAAATGATGATGTCGTCATCATATTAGAAATACTCATCAATACTCCTAAAATCAAAAACTTCACAGCTTACTCTTTGGGAATCTCTGCTGTATTTTGTTCTGCTACATTGGTAGGCAATGAAGCACCTTTCTTATCTTTTTGCACCAAAGATTCATTATTTGCCTTTGTAGCCCTTTTTGTATATCTACGCTTTGGTTTGGCAGTGCTTTGAGAATCTGCTTTTCGCGTATTGGTATCAGTTTTGGCTACTGATTTTTTGATAGCCGTTTTTGTAGCATTTTGAGTTGTTTCACTCTTTTGTGTGCTTTTAGATTTTTTTGTTGTAGATTTGCTTTGAGATTCTATCTTTGTTGTATTTATATGAGAATCTACACCTTGTAAGGTTTTGAGCTTTCTTCCTTGTTTTTTATAAACTCTGTCCTGCCCTACTGCTTCATACAAATATGTAAAACCATCTTCTTTTAAATATTGAAGTAGTCCCTCATTGATTTGTTGGCATAATCTTGGACCCTCAAAAATTAATCCACTTAGCACCTGCACAAGTGATGCACCAAGCTTGATACGCTCATACGCTTCAAGGGCACTATCGATACCACCCACAGAAATAAGTGCAGTTTTGCCAAAAAATGCCTCACTTAAGATTCTTAATACCTCTTTTGACTTTTCTTTTAATGCCTCACCACTAATGCCTCCTGTCTCTCTTGCATTTGCAAGTACAGCATAATCAATAGTAGTATTTGTTGCAATCACACCATTTGCACCAGATTTGATACTCATTTCAACTACTTTGAGCATTTCATCTTTATCCATATCGGGAGATATTTTTATAAAAAGCGGTTTTTGAGTATATGAACGCGCCATAGCAAAAAGCTCCTGCACAAAATGCACATTTTGTAAATCGCGCAAATGTGGTGTATTTGGAGAGGAAAGATTAAAAACAAAATAATCTCCCACAGCCAAGCAATCAAGCAAAACATTCTCGTAATTTTTAAGAGAATCACTCTGTGCTATAATTTTATTTTTACCCACATTGATTCCAAGCGGGATACTATAAGGATAAACATTTTTAAGATGTTGCGCTATTTTAAGCGAACCCTGATTATTGAAACCCATTTCATTTTGCAAACTTTTTTCCTCTATATAACGAAAAAGGCGAGGCTTTGGATTTCCTTCTTGAGGAGATTGAGTAATCGTGCCAAGCTCTAAAAAACCAAATCCCAATGCACAAAGCCCTCTCACCATTGTTGCGTTTTTATCAAATCCAGCAGCTAAACCTACGGGATTATAGAATCTTAAACCAGCAACTTCCATATTTAAACGCTCATCAACAACACAATATTTTCCAGCTACATAATCTTGCACCAAAGGTAAAGGCACAATATGCTTCAGTGCTAATTCTGCCACATAATGAGCCTTTTCAGCATCAAGCTTAAAAAGATAAGGAGAAAGCATTTTATACAACGACATAAGACACCTCAACAAGTTACAAGTTAAACAAACTTAAGGTGCTATTGTAGCAAAAAAAATAAACTCACGCATAACAATATTTTAGCACCCAATTAGAGATTTATAGTTTTCAAAGCAAAAAATTATTGATAAATACAGGTTGAAGAAACCAATTATGTAAAGCAATGGTGGAGCGTAGGGGGTTCGAACCCCTGACCTCAACGCTGCCAGCGTTGCGCTCTCCCAACTGAGCTAACACCCCAAATCAAAGTTGAGATTCTGCCTTGTTGTTGCTTAAAGGCTTCTGATTGAGTTCATAATAATGTTTCAAATACACCTCGTGCATACTCTTTTGGAGCTTTTCATACCATTGTTCATCATCAAAATTGGGCATAAAAGCTTCCATAAGCACTACTCGTGCTTTATCTGTCTCTATTGACATAGATGAGCTATTATAAAGTTTGCGCGTATTGATGAGAACCGCAGGCTGGATTCTAAGTTTGAGTTTTGAAGCGAGAATCTTTGCTCCTGATTTAAAAGGCAAAAACTCTTCTCCACCATTGCTCCGCGTGCCTTCAGGAAAAATAGCAATAATGCGATTTTGGGCAAGTTGTCTTTTTGCTTCTTTGAGTAAAAAAACGATACTTTTTTTATCCTCCCTATCAATAAGTATCATATCTGGGGCTTTAAGTGCGTGTCCATACAAAGGTATTTCTCCGAGTTGCTTTTTAGCCACCCAACATAAATTTGCAGGGTGAAACGCTTCAAAGTAAATAATATCTGTTACGCTTTGATGATTGATGAGCAAAAGTTGCGCATCTTTATCGTATTCGCCTATGCGCTCTACATTCAATCTATTGAATCCAAAAAACCAACGACATTGCTTTCTCGCCCATCTGCCATTTTGCCAACCACGTGTAAGATAGATTTGCACAATAATAATAGGAAGATAAACAGCGATGGAAAGAGTAGCAAAGAGTGCCCTAATTTTTGCTAACATATTCTTTCCTTATCCAACCTACACGATTTTCTATCATTACTTTATAATAATCTCCATATTCACCAATAATTGCTACTTCCATAGGTGTTTTGACCACTTCAGTAATTGTAGAATTATGCGTAGGAATAATGCTAATATTTGCTCCAGCCTGCGCTATGCCTGAAGTTGCACTAAAAAACATATTATAGCAAAGAATGAGTATCAGCAAGATAAGCATACCCAGTGTTATTTTGCGCCCTTTTTTAAACACAATCCAAACAATCCCAACAAAAATAATCAATCCACCTACTAGAAGATTCTTAAATATCAAAAAAGTATTGCGTGGTTTTATATCCCCACTCTCATCAATACTATTGCGTGTAAGATTAATAGGCAATGTGATATTAACAAACTGCTTTTGTGTGAGATTAAAATAATCAAATGAAAGAGCACGAATAGATTTGTCAAGCACTATATAGTAAATCCCATAGGTGATGCCATCAACAACTTTGCTACTCTCCAAGCCTTGTTTTTGATATTGCGCAAATTTCATTGTGCTTAGATTTGCGCCCTTACTTTCAATCTGAAAGATAATGATATTATTAGCTTCATCATATTCTTTTACACGATAATCAACTACCTCCATTGCATCGGCAATAACATTAACATAAGAGGCATTATGGGAAAGTTCAATAGCTTGCAACTTTGCCCCATTAGCAATTATTTCCTCTTCATAACTCCTATCATTTGAAATCGCCTTAATACGCAAAGGCGGAATTGTAACATCTTTACCTGTAATTTTATATATGTATGTATTAGTTAATACGCCATCTATGCCCTGTTGCCAACTTGCACCTTTATTTTTTAGCTCTACATTATTTTTTGTAGAAAAATCTATAAAATCAGCAGAAGCAAGCTTTGCATTAGAGAGCAAAGTGAGGCTGTATTTTACCTCTATATCCTGCCCAACATACAAACCTGTATCCGTGCTTGGAAAACTCACATTTATATAAGCAATCTTGGGTTTGGTTGTATCTGCCAACGCATTCACACATAAACCCATTAACAAAATAGAACAAATCATTTTGCACATTTTCATTATTTTTACCTCTTATTTTATCTCTGAATATATAAAAGATTATCAAGCATTGCTTTACCATCGCAACTGCCAAGTATATCTTCAATAGCTCTTTCTGGGTGGGGCATTAAGCCAAAAACATTTTTTTTCTCATTACATATTCCGGCAATAGCATCTACCGAACCATTGGGATTATCTACATATTCAAGCAAAATTTGCTCATTTGCCCTAAGCTCTAATAATTCGCTGTGTTCAATAAAATAATTTCCGTCAGCGTGAGCAATAGGCAATTTAATTTTTTGATTTGGAGCATAAGAGTGCAAAAAAACATTGTTTTTGCTTACGACTCTAAGAGATTGCATCTTTGAAATAAAATGCAAATTCACATTGCGCTTTAAAGCACCGGGCAATAATCCTGCCTCACATAGAATCTGAAAACCATTGCAAATACCAAGCACATATCCACCTTGCAATGCAAAATCTTTTATTGCTCTCATAATGGGCGAAAACTGCGCAATAGCTCCACAACGCAAATAATCTCCATAACTAAATCCTCCGGGAATCACAACAAGATGACAATCTTGTGGCAAACTCTTATCTTGATGCCATACAATATGAGTAGTTCCCCCAAATGAAGAAAAAGCATATTGTGTATCAAACTCACAATTTGTACCCGGAAACCTGATAATGGCTACACTCATTTAAGAATCTCAATGGAATAATCTTCAATAACCACATTAGCAAGCAAATCCTCACACATACTTTGTGCTAACTGATATACTTTATCCGCATTATCCTCTTGTAAATCTAAAATAATTTCTTTAGCAAGTTTCACACTCTGCAAACTTTCAAATCCGTGAGCAGATAACGCGTGAGCAATAGCCTTTGCTTGAGGGTCAAGCACTCCCTCTTTAAGTGAGACAAGAACTTTTACTTTCATTTTTACCCTCTATGCTAAAATCCGCCGCAACACTTCTTCATAGGCAACTTTTACGCTACCTAGATTCTCTCTGAATCTGTCTTTATCAAGCTTCTGATTTGTTTGTTTATCCCATAGACGGCAACTATCGGGGCTGATTTCATCAGCAAGTATAATATTCCCAGCATTATCGTGTCCAAATTCAAGCTTAAAATCAACAAGCCGCAAACCTTTTTTATCAAAAAATGCTTTTAATACTTCATTGATTTGACGGGCTTGAGCTTTGAGTAGCTCTAGTTGAGATTGCTCTTGAATAATGCCTAGAATCTTACAATGCTCATCATTAATTAATGGGTCGCCAAGCGCATCATCTTTATAATAAAATTCAACAAGCGTATGTGGAAGAATGCTTCCTTCGCTTATTCCCAAACGTTTTGTAAGAGAACCAGTAGCAATATTGCGCACAACCACTTCAATAGGAATAATAGTTACTTTTTTACACAACATATCACGCATATTTAGGCGCTTGATATAATGTGTTGCGATATTATGCTGTGCCAAAAGCTCAAAAAGAGCTGAACTAATTTGGCAATTTAGCTCACCTTTGCCTGATTCTTTACCCTTTTTCTCTGCATTAAAAGCTGTTAAATCATCTTTAAATTCTGCAATTACAATATGTTCATCATCGGTGGCAAAGAGTTTTTTACCTTTGCCTTCATATAACATTTCTTGTTTTTCCATTTACTCAACTCCTTATCATTTACTTAGTTTCAAAGCACCAATCACACCCCACGCTTTAAGCACATCAATCGCACTTTTAAGCTGAATATCTTGATAAATCATTGCTTGAGTAATATTTTTTTTATCATCACTTGGGGTTTCTGTCTTTGTATTTTGTTCATTAACTTTCTCAAGCTCACCTTGAAGATGTCTTTTTAAATCAGATTCTTTAATGCTAAAACTATTTTCATTCTCTGGTGCTGCACCCGGATACACTATAATATCAGGCGTTACACCTATTGCTTGAATCGTCCTTCCACTTGGCAAATAATATTTGGCAGTCGTGAGTTTTAAGCCCTCATTTTGATCAAGCTGCATAAATGTCTGCACGCTTCCCTTACCAAATGTTTGCTCTCCAATAAGAACTGCGCGTTTATGGTCTTGCAATGCACCAGCGACAATTTCACTTGCACTTGCACTTCCACCATTAATAAGCACAACAATGGGCACAGAAGCATAAGGAGCGCTTGTTGCTTTATATTCAATATTGTCATTTTTATTGCGCCCTTTTTGAGTAACAATCACACCATTTTTAATAAATAATCTACTCAAATCAACTGCTTGATCAAGTGCTCCACCGGGATTATTACGCAAATCAAGCACAATACCCTTTACTTTACCCATTTGTTTGAGCGAGTTTAATACATTCCGCGTTACATTTTTATCAAATGATGCTACACGTACATACGCAAAATCAGTATCTTGAATCTTACGCACTTTTACAAAATCCATTTTAATAATATCTCGGACAATGTTAAAACTTAGAGGCTTTGCTTCGCCCTTACGCACAATAGTGAGCTCCACTTTGGTACGTGGCGCGCCACGCATAAGATTCACTGCATCATCAATACTCATATCAATAGTGCTTTTATCATTCACTTTCACGATGACATCGCCACTTTTTAACCCTGCTTTATCTCCGGGTGTACCATCAACAGGAGCAATGATTGTTAAAGCACCATCTTTTAAACCCACCGTGATACCAATGCCACCAAACTCACCATCAATATTGGCGCGCAAATCATCAAATTTCTTTTTATTCAGGTAATTTGAATGTGCATCAAGATTGCTTAATAATCCATCTATTGCCTTATTGACAATCTCATCAAGGCTCAATTCATCAACATAAGACTCTTCTACTATCGCCATAATACGGCGAAGTTTCTTGAAAGATTCTAGCTTATTGACTTCTTGCACTTTCGGCTTGGCTTTGTGAGATTCATCAGCCCATAATCCCACAAATAAAGCCGAACTCGCAAGCAAAGAAACAATAATACCTGCTACAACCACACGCGATTTATTCATCATTGCCCTGCCTTTGTGATATAAAATTCCTGTAGATATATTTTTTTAGGTTGTAATTACAAAGTATATATTCTACCTATAAAAAATATATATATCTCCAACAAAACAAAAATAAGCAAAATCTACTCCATTTATGGAATCTAGTATGCAATATTATGGATTTTGTTTAAAAACTTATACTATCCGCCCTATCTGCGAAAAAATGTTGTCTATTGAGCTTTTGGCACGAGCGATTTACAAAACTATCATCAATCATTTCTTTATCTTGCACATCACAGATGAAATTCTGTATTACATTGCGATTCACAAATACAGGCAAATATCCTATCCCTACTCTGCTCATAATGCCTAAAAATATGCCTTTTTCATCATAAAATGCTCTTCCATAAGTAAATTCCTCATAAGCATCGCGCTCTATTTCAAAACCATATATTCGTTTTTTTCTTTTATCAAAATCATAATATGTTGCAAGTTTTTCAAGCATCAAACTTTGAGGAGTAAAAACATACATATTATCAAGATAAGGATAATACGCTTTGGTATGTGGCGTAATCGCACGATATGAAGCAAATATATCTACACCAAATCGCTTATAGATTCTATCGTGATAATAACTTTTGGTGCGCACTTGACAATAACCATCTACTGGTTGAGAAACCTTCAAAAGAGCAAGTCCCAAATCTAAATCAAGTGCTTTAATACTTAGCTGCGAAACACACATCATATTCGTGCTTATATCATCTTGCATTTTGACATATATTTTTTTAGGCATAATTTTGCCATTATAAATAATCTCTGATGAAGTAAGGTATAAACCATTTTTTAGCAATGTCCCCAATCCACGCTTAAAAGAACCATCGGTAAAAGAAGTTTCTACAATCCCTGTACTATAAATCCATTGAGGAAGCAATGGCAACTTCATATCTTGTGGGCGTATTTTTTGAACACTCTTGGATTTTTTTTTATTATCATCATTTTGAGTTTTATCCAGATTCATAAACAATTTTTGAGGGCTTTCATAACCCTCCATTACCTCTTTTACAGAATCTTCTGAAGCATTCAGTGCGCTTACATACCCTACACATACAATGCCCCATAGAGCGATAAAAATCACACTCTGTCTTAACACTTATCCTACCTTTTTATTGGAAAATTATTAAATTAATATCGGTAAAATAGCTAGACTTTTTTATTTATGCCAAATGCTTTCTTTGTTGCTTGGCTTCAAAATAAATTATATGGCAACTACCATTTTAAACCTAAGGAGAATATATGTTTCGTGAAGAGTTCAAAATATACGAGATTAAAAAAGAAGAGTTGGCAAAGCTCAGTTATGCCCTTATCAAGGTTGCTACACCAAATGGTGAATCTATTGGTGCAATAAAACTAAAGCTTTTTAGCGAAGCTGCGCCGCAAAGTGTTACTAATTTTGCCACTTTGGCTCAAGGTGGATTCTATAATGGACTCACCTTTCATCGCGTTATTCCAAATTTTGTTGCTCAAGGTGGCTGTCCTGTGGGCAATGGAACAGGAGGACCGGGGTGGCGCATTCAATGTGAGTTAAGCAACAATAAACATAGACACGTTAGAGGTGCGCTCTCTATGGCTCACGCTGGGCGAGATACAGGTGGCAGTCAGTTTTTTATCTGCTTTACACCACAACCTCATCTTGATGGGGAACACACAATTTTTGGTGGCATTGACAGACAAGATTCTCAAAGCTTTGAAGTGCTTGATAAAATTAAGGAAGGCTGTCTTATAGAATCTATTACAATTTATGAATCTCTTCAAGATATTACAGATTAAACTAAAAAAAAGAATAGCAATGATAAAACAAATTTTTCCTCTTGCACTTATTTCAAGTTTGCGATTTTTTGGACTTTTTATTGTGCTGCCTATTATTGGGCTTTATACTGATGAGTTTCATACGAGTGCATTTCTTGCTGGATTAGCAGCTGGAGGATATGCGCTTACACAAATCATCTTTCAAACACCCTTTGGTATATGGAGCGATAAATACAATCGCAAACATATTGTCGGCATTGGTTTAATTATCTTTTTGCTTGGCTCGCTTGTATGTGCATTTTCTACCGACATTACTATGCTTATCATTGGGCGATTCTTACAAGGTGTTGGAGCGATTGGAGGCGTAGTAAGCGCACAAATTGCTGATTTAGTCAAAGAAGAAGAGCGCAATAAAGCTATGGCAGTTATGGGTGCAGGTATTTTTATTAGCTTTATCCTTGCTATGCTCTTAAGCCCTATTGTCGCAAGCCATTATGGGCTCAATACTCTCTTTTTTATCACAAGTGCACTTTGTGTGATTTCTCTTATTATCCTTTATTGGAAAGTGCCTAATACACCAAGTGTAAAATACCACTTTCAAGACAATACATTCAATGCCCTGCTCAAAGATAAAAATCTCCTTATTATGAATCTGAGTGCATTTTTACAAAAGTTTTTAATGATTTTTGCTTTTGTGTGTATCAGTCTTGCACTTACTCATCAATTTGATATGCCTGAAGAAAAACTATGGTATATTTACGCTCCCGCAGCACTTATAGGTGTTTTTGCTATGGGTCCCTCATCAGTATTTGCGCAAAAAAAAGGACAATTCAAAGCCGTAATGCTTTTTGGCATTTGTGCTTTTATGTTTTCATATTTTTTAATGGCTTTTTCTATCCCACAAAATAGCCTTATACTCTTTGCATCGGGAGTATTAATATTTTTTATAGGTTTTGCTATTCACGAACCTATTATGCAATCTCTAGCAAGTCGTTATCCAAAGGCTCATCAAAAAGGTGCAGCACTTGGTATCTTTACCACACTTGGTTATGTTGGCTCGGCTCTTGGCGGTATGTGTGGAGGTTGGCTCTATGAAGAAATAGGGCTTTTTAAACTTTCACTTATTATTGCGGCGGTATGTATCATATGGGTAGTATTACTCATAGTTTTTTTGAGCAATCCACGCAATCATAAAAATATTTATCTCCCTCTTGATGAAAAAGGAGATGCTCTCAACCAACTTACAAATCTTGATACACTTGAAGGTGTGATTGAATGGTATATCAATCAAAATGAGCATATTGCTATTATCAAATACGATGATACACTGATACAAAAAGAGCAGATTCTATCTCTCTTGCATAAAGGATAATAAAATGGAGCTATACGAAAAAATCATTGTTGCTTCTGTAATGGGAGGGTATTTATTGTTTTTAATCTATCAAAATAGAGATTACTTCACGCGTTCGCGAAAGGACAATTATTTAAGGAGTGGAAGTTGGGTTTTAGACGATGGAGAGACGATTATAAACAGAGGGAATACACATACCGATAAAGCAAATAACACACAAGAAGACAATGACAAGTATGAAACAATAAGAAGAATAGAGACACAAGATGGAAGCAAAGATTATATAGAAATTAGATTCCCAAAAGAAGACAAAAATCAAAATGACAAATAATCCTCTCCAAACTCAAAAAGAGAATCTCTGCCAAATGCCTACGATAAGCAAAAAGATTCTGAGTATCGTTGGAAAAACAAACGCCCAATATCAACTCATCAAAGAAGGTGATAGGGTGCTCTTAGGGCTAAGCGGAGGTAAAGATTCTATCCTACTTGCTACATTATTAGCCCATATGCAAAAACACGCTCCCTTTCAATTTGAGTTTAAAGCTATGACGATTGATTATGGCAGAGGTGGCGAGTATGAATATATTTTTGAATATTGTGAAAAATTAGGAATTACCTATGAACTCTACCGCACAGATATTTATAAAATATTAGAAGAAAACAAAAGAGAGGGCACAATTTATTGTAGCTTTTGCTCTCGTATGAGACGCGGCGCTTTGTATAGCAAAGCACTAGAGGGAGGATTTAATAAACTTGCTCTTGCACATCATCTTGATGATGCAGCAGAGAGTTTTTTTATGAATCTTACTTATAATGGAGCAATGCGCTCTATGCCACCGATATATCGTGCGCAAAATGGTTTAGAAGTTATCCGCCCACTCATTTTTGTGCGAGAGCGACAAATAATTGATTTTATTGCAAGTAATCATATTTATATCGCACCTGATTGTAATTGCCCCATTCATTGGCTAGATTCTGATAAAAAACCACATAGTAGGGAATCTACAAAACAATTTCTCAAAAATATAGAATCCCAAAATCCAGAGTTTTTCAAATCTCTTAAAAATGCTTTTAGCAATATCCACACAGGAAGCTTTTGCGACAAACGCTATCTTGATACTACAAAATGACACACTTTTTAAAGTATTTACAAACAAATTCATTATAGAATCCAAACTCAACTTAAGGAGTTAAATGTATGGAAAGCATTAAATCAATCGCCCTTGCAAGAATCTATGAGATACAAGGACTTAAAGAAGATGCGCTTAAAATTTATCGTGAAATCCTCTTAGAGCACCCTGAAAACAAAGAAGCCCAAATGGCAATCAAACGTTTAATGCTTGTCCAAAAACATTTTCCTCCGACAAATCAGATTCAAAAAGAGCTTTTTATCAATCCTCAATCCGAGGAGGATTTAATCCAATTTCAAAGGTGGCTACTCCAATGGAACTCAAAGATTTAATACTTGAAACACTCAATGAATTTTCAACAAATGACGCACCACAAGAGCATAATCTCACACAGATTCAAATTACAAATCCAAATGAAAGTAAAATTACGCCCATTATGCCCTCACAGCTCTCTACAATTCAAAGACTTCATCAAAGTAACGAATCTCTACACGAAGAATATGAATTTTTAGAATTACTCCAAGAACGACTTTTAGTGCTTTTTGAAGGCTTGAATGCCCCGCAAAATAAAGATATACAATCTCGTCTCAATATCACAATAAATTTCCTTGAATATCAACTTAGTGTTATACAAGAGCGATTAAATGACCTTAAAAGGTAAAAATTATACAAAATCTGTAAAATTTTTACCCTATTGTTAATTTTTTGTTTAATATCGCCCTTTACAATGCTTCTTAGCCTTTGACCCGAATGAGATAGGGCGAGGTGATGGATTAACCCATATGTAAATGCCGTCTCAAAAGGAGGTTATCCCCCTCCAACTTCCTCCTTGTTTCCTCAAGGCATTTACCGATAACCAAACCTTTATTGATACCGCTAAAGTCCCCCACTTTAGCGGCGTCTCCTCCGCATTTGTTTTTGAAATAAGTTACAATATTTCCTCTTAAGAATATTACTTTATGTATAGAATCTCGCCTCAATAAAAGCTCTTAAGCTATCTAACAAGTTTCTTATTATACAATCCCCATTTTTAATACCTTAATAGACTACATTACACAAAGGTTTGGACTATGTTAGAAGTTTTAATGATTGAAGATGATGTGGAATTAGCAGAAATTATAACAAGTTATCTTGGGCAATATGATATGAATGTTACCAATTATGATGAACCTTATACAGGTATGAGCGCAGTTAATGCCAAACATTTTGACATTCTCCTTCTTGATTTGACTTTGCCCAATCTTGATGGCTTAGAAGTATGTAAGCGTGTAGCAAAGCAAAATAGTATTCCTATTATTGTATCTTCTGCGCGAAGTGATGTTGATGATAAAGTTGAAGCACTCAAATCTGGAGCAGATGATTATATTTCAAAGCCTTATGACCCAAAAGAACTTGTTGTGAGAATCCAAACTCTGCTTAGACGTTGTAATAAAAAAAGCGTTAAAGAACAGGATAAGGAAAAAGATAGCGTATTTAGAATTGACAAATACAGTCGCCAAGTTTTTTTCAAAGAGAAAAAACTTGAACTTACGCGTGCAGAATATGAGATTCTTACATTACTTATTAGCAAAAAGGGGCACGTATTCTCGCGCGAAGCCATTGCAATAGAATCTGAATCAATTAATCCAGAAAGCTCAAATAAAAGTATTGATGTCATCATTGGGCGCTTACGTTCCAAAATTGAAGAAAATCCAAAAAACCCACAATATATTATCTCTGTGCGGGGTGTGGGCTATAAACTTGAAACATAAAATAGTGAGATTCTATGTTTCAATTTCGGCATTCAATTTTTTTTAAAATTGTCATTTTATTTCTATGTGCCTTATTTGGTTTTTTTGCAATTTCTTATTATTTTATTCAAGACCATATTGAAAATGAGAATCTCCTCTCTGAATTTCGCTACAAACAATTTACAGCTACAATTAATGAAATTATGCAATATGGTGGAAACATCAATATTATTAAACAATATCTTCAAAGTATGCAATTTGTGCCAGCAGAAGAAGAAAAAATAAAAGAGGTTCTCCAAGAAGTAGGCAAACTTCCAGAAGACTTTAGCGGGGTATTTGCAAAAGCAATCAATACACAAAATGGTATCTATATTCTTCTTGAAAGTCAGAATGAAACTATCCTTTATAAAGATGATTCGCGTAAGCTTTATGAAGATTTTTATATTATTACCCTCATTGGTATTATATTGCTTACCTTTGTATTTTTCATCGTGCTTAAAAGCCTTATGCCTCTTAAGATTCTTAAAGGACAAGTCAAACAATTTGCAGAAGGTAATTTCAATACTCAATATGAACAAAATACCAAAGATGAAATCGGGGAACTTTATCACGAATTTTATAAAGCTTCAAATAAGATTAAATCCCTGAATGAATCTCGCAGCCTCCTTTTACGCTCAATTATGCACGAGCTTAAAACTCCTATTACTAAAGGACGCATTGTTGCAGAAATGGTGCAAGATTCTACACAAAAACAACAGCTTTGCTCGGCATTTACGCGTCTCAATGAGCTTATTAATGAATTCGCAAAGCTTGAACAAATTACTTCTAAAAACTATCAACCCAATAAACAAGAATTTTTGCTCCAAGACCTCATTAGTCATACAGAAGATATGCTCCTTATTGATGAATCTAGCCCTATCACACTCAATTCTCCTCACGCGCTTATTAAGGCGGATTTTGACCTCTTTGTCATTGCGCTTAAAAATCTTCTTGATAATGCCATTAAATACAGCAGTGATGGTAAAGTATCAGTATATACAAAAAACGATAGGCTTTATACAAGCTCTCAAGGTGAGCCACTCCAATACGAGCTTAAAACCTATTTTAAACCTTATTTCAAAAATCACAAAAACCCTTCTTCACAAGGCTTCGGGCTTGGTATGTATATCATTAAAAATACTCTTGATAATCAAGGTTTTAATCTAAGTTATAAACACGAAAATGGCTATAATATTTTTATTATTCATCATTGCGTAGTGGAAAACTATTGCCTTGTTGATAAAAAACCAAAGTAGAGGAGAATCTATGTTTAGACGATTAAAACGCACACGATTAAAAGCACCTATGCGAGCATTGGTCAGGGAGACACGACTTGATAAAGAAGATTTTATCTACCCGCTTTTTGTCATTGAGGGCAAAGATGTTAAAAATGAGATTCCCTCTATGCCCCAAGTGTATCAGTTTAGCATTGATAATCTCCTCAAAGAATGCGAAGAACTACTCAAATTAGGCATTTATCATATCATACTCTTTGGTTTGCCTACACACAAAGATTCTTGCGGAAGCGAAGCTTTAAGTGATAAAAGTATCATTGCACGAGCGACAAAAGCCATTAAAAAACAATTTCCGCAGATGATAGTTACACTTGATTTATGCTTTTGCGAATATACAGACCACGGACATTGTGGTATTTTAGACCACAATCTTGGCAGTGTAAATAATGATGCAACGCTTGAGATTCTCGGACAACAAGCCGTAGTGCTTGCTACTTGCGGAGCAGCTATGATAGCACCAAGTGCGATGATGGATGGTATGGTAGAAACAATCCGCATATATTTAGATAAAAGCGGTTTTAGCCACATACCTATTATGAGCTATTCAACAAAATTTGCAAGTGGCTATTATGGACCTTTTCGTGATGCAGCAAATTCTGCCCCAAGTTTTGGCGATAGAAACTCTTATCAACAAGACCCTGCAAATCGTAGAGAGGCAATTTTAGAAAGTCTAACAGATGAAGCGGAGGGAGCGGATATTCTTATGGTAAAGCCTGCGCTCGCATATTTAGATATTGTACGTGATATTCGCGACCGCACCCTACTACCTTTAGCTGTATATAATGTCAGTGGCGAATATGCTATGCTCAAATATGCCCAAAAAGCAGGACTTATTGATTATGAAAGAGTATTATTTGAGACACTCACAGGATTTAAACGCGCAGGTGCAGATATTATTATCAGCTATCATACCAAAGAAGTGGCGCAAATATTGCATAGATTCCAATAAAATGATTCTATGGCTAGCGTATAGAATCTAGGCTTGCCGCACTGTCCAAGCAAAACATTGCATATAAAGCCGCGCTTTGGCTATAATACAAATTTTAGATTCTAAACAAAGGATTTTGTAAATATGGGACGAGCATTTGAATACCGCCGAGCAGCAAAAGAAAAACGATGGGACAAAATGAGCAAAGTTTTTCCCAAACTTGCAAAAGCTATCACCGTTGCAGCCAAAGAGGGGGGAGCAGACCCAGCAATGAATGCTAAACTGCGCACAGCCATCGCCAATGCTAAAGCGCAAAATATGCCAAAAGATAATATTGACGCAGCTATTAAACGCGCTAGTGGCAAAGATGGCATCTTTAGCGAAATCACCTATGAAGGCAAGGCTGCTTATGGAGTGCTGATTTTTATTGAATGCACAACAGACAATCCCACGCGAACTATTGCAAATATTAAAAGTTATTTCAACAAAACCCCCAATGCAAGTATTCTTACCAATGGTTCTATTGATTTTATGTTTGCACGCAAGAGTGCATTTGAATTTCGCACAGATAGAAATATAGAAGAGCTAGAATTGGAACTTATTGATTATGGACTTGAGGAATTAGAAAGTATAAAAAGTGAAGAGGGCATCTATTATATTGCCTATGGAGATTATAAAGATTTTGGACGTTTGAATGAGGGATTTGAACATTTAAATGTTCCTATCTCAAAAGCTACATTGCAGAGAATCCCAACTTCGCCCATCAGCCTTAATGAAACACAAATGCAAGAGATTGAAAAACTCCTTGATAAAATTGAAGATGATGACGATGTTCAAGCAGTTTATACAAACATTGAATAAATAAATTAAGGGTAAAAAAGTAACTTGACTTGTGTATTTGTAAAATATTTTTTTACCAAAAGTGGTGTTTTTTAGAATCTAACATTATAATTTGGTTATTTTAAGCTTTACAACAAAAAGGGAATAAAATGAGCCATTCTACATTTGAGCACCCTTACTTTGGTGTGTTTATATTGTTTGTGCTAACCTGTGTTGCTTTTACTCTCACTCTTCGTTTGCAACGCATTATTTCAAGGAAACTTGCTAAAAAAGATAGGGAAAAACTCAAACTTTCTACTTATGAATGTGGTCCTACCCCCACTAAACAGCAAAATAGAATTTCTACACACTTTTTTATTTTCGCGCTTTTGTTTGTTCTCTTTGATATTGAAGTGATTTTTATGGTGCCTTGGGCGATTGATTTTAAACTCTTTACACATATTGGACTTGGAAATTTTGTATTTTTTGAAATGCTCAGTTTCATTGGTTTTTTGCTTGTAGGGTTTATTTATGCGTGGAAAAAAGGAGCATTTTCATGGCAGAGCATCAAGTAAATTATACTCAAAGTAATGGCTTACCTATTGTTTTGAGTAGTGTTGATAAACTTCTTAACTGGAGCAGAAGCAATTCGCTTTGGGGAGTAACTTATGGTTTGGCGTGTTGTGCCATTGAAATGATGGCAACAGGTGGCAGTCGCTTTGACCTTGATAGATTTGGTTCAATTTTTCGTGCCTCACCTCGTCAATCTGATTTAATGATTGTTTCAGGCACTGTTACAAAAAAACACGCTGAATTTGTCCGCCGTCTTTATGACCAAATGCCAGAACCCAAATGGGTTATTTCTATGGGAAGCTGCGCAAATACAGGTGGAATGTTTAATACCTATGCCACAGTGCAAGGTGTAGATAGAATCATACCTGTGGATATTTATTTACCCGGCTGTGCGCCGCGCCCAGAGACATTACAATATGCCATAATGGTGCTTCAGCAAAAGATTCGTAGGCAAAAAGCCCTACCTCATCTTACGCCAAAGCGGCTTGTATGAGCAACTTAAAGGATAAAGTATGATACGACAGAATCCTCCCAAAACAAATGCTCAAAAAAGTGTTTATTACACTCATCGTTTTGATGTTGCACCCACTTCTCCAAAATCCACGCTCGTAGGCTTTGAATCTGAATTAAATACCATTACCACTCCGATTGTCCAAAGCTATATGCAAAATGATTTAGCTACACTTTGGGTAGAATCTACTCATATCTTTGCACTTGTGAAAGAACTTCATTCTCTAGGTTATGAGATTCTTACTGAAATGAGTGCTATTGATAATTTAGAAGAATCTAATGAATTTGAGCTTTTCTACCTTTTGCTTAAGCTTGAAGATACAATCTCTAAACGTCTTAAAATTAAGACTAAAATTAAGAAAGGACAGCGGATTTCTTCGCTTACGCCACTTTTTAAAAGCGCAAATTGGAGCGAGAGAGAATGCTATGATATGTTTGGCATCATTTTCAATGGACACCCCTATCTCCAAAGACTGATTATGCCAAAGGATTGGGTAGGACACCCATTGCTCAAATCCTATCCCTTACAAGGTGATGAATATGCTGCGTGGTATGAAGTAGATAAAATTTTTGGCAAATCTTATCGCGAAATTATCGGAGCGGAGCAAAGAGATAGTGCTAGAATTGACAAAGATGATGATAAAAATTTCTCTCCTGTAAATTTTGAATCTCGCTATCAAGAAGAAAATGCTCCTATGCTGATTAAATCTTTTAAAACTACCAAAAAGCTTGAGAAACGCAGATGAAACAAAATTACACAAAACTCAAACCTAATTTTGAAAATATATTTTTTGAGCAAGAAAATGACAAGATGATTCTTAACTTTGGACCACAGCACCCTTCGGCGCACGGACAATTAAGACTGATTCTTGAATTAGAAAATGAAAAAATCATTAAAGCCACACCAGATATTGGTTACCTTCATCGCGGTATAGAAAAAATGGCTGAAAATATGATTTATAATGAATTTATGCCAACAACTGATAGACTTGATTATATTGCTGCAACAAGCAATAACTATGCTTTTGCGCTTGGAGTAGAAAAGCTTATAGGCGTTGAGATTCCTTTGCGCGCACAAGTCATACGCACTATGCTCTTAGAGATCAATCGTATTATTTCCCATATCTTTTTTCTTGGTGTACATGGTATGGACGTGGGTGCATTATCCATCTTTTTATATTGCTTTATTGAACGCGAATATGGATTAGATTTAATGGAAGATTATTGTGGAGCGAGACTTACGCATAATGCCATTCGCATTGGAGGTGTTCCGCTTGATTTACCACATAGCTTTCTTGAAAGTGTAGAAAAATTCACACATAGTGTGCCCAAAACACTTGATTTAGTGCGTGGATTACTAGATAAAAATAGAATTTGGCGTATTCGCCTTGAAAATGTTGGTTATATTTCACAAGATTTTGTTAAACAATGGAGTTTGAGTGGGATTATGGCAAGAGGAAGTGGCATTAAATGGGATATACGCAAACACAATTCTTATGAACTCTATTCAGAGCTTGATTTTGAAGTGCCTATTGCAACAGAGGGTGATTGTTATGCGCGCTATCAGCTTTATATTGAAGAAATTTATGAATCTATTAAAATCATCAAGCAACTTATTGCAATGTATCCTCACACACCTACGGATATTATGGCAAGAGATGCGCGTTATATCTCTGCTCCCAAAGAAGATATTATGACACAAAATTATTCTCTTATGCAACACTTCGTGCTTGTAACGCAAGGTATGCGCCCTCCTGTGGGAGAGGTTTATGTCCCAACAGAATCTCCCAAAGGTGAGCTTGGATTCTTTATTAATTCGCAAGGTGCTCCTTCTCCTCATCGTCTTAAAATTAGAACTCCAAGTTTTCATCATACAGGCGCATTACAAGAGCTTTTAGTAGGACACTATCTTGCTGATATTCCAACAATACTTGGCTCAACCAATGTTGTTTTTGGTGAAGTAGATAGGTAAAGGAATGTTATGAGACGATATGACTTACGCCATCTTGCTGATAATTTTGAACAAAGAATGAATGAGTTATGTGAGGAGCTCCCTTGTGGAGAGGTGGCAATTTTTCTCTTTGAAGTGCGGAAATTTGACAATGTGCAAAAAGCTATTGATTGCATTTTAAATCGCGGCGATGAACTTCTTAATAGTTTGCGTTTTAATGAAGTAGATTGGAGCATTGTGGTAAGAAGGAGCAAGCAATGACAGCTTTTGCTCAACTTATCGCAAATATTGCTCAAAAACCTATTCAAACAGATGTATCAAATTGTGCATTACTTATTAGTTTTGGCTATCTATGGCAAAAACCGCTTAAAAACCCAAATACACCGCTTTTTATTTTGCATCCACTCTTTGCACCTTGCAATCCATCATCACAATCTCACACATTGCGTTATGAAATTGGCACAGAATTTGGTGTAGTATGGCTTTTAGCCTATATTCTTGCCCCCTTATTAAAAAAACAAAGCGACAACATAAGTAAGCTTAAAGACAAACTTAAAAATCTTGATGTAGGCTTCCTCTCTTCAGAAACCAACCTCTCTGAAGAGGAATTAGAGCAAATAAGAGAAATTTTGTGTTCTTCTAGCTCTGTTGGCATAGTATTGGGAGAAGAATTAGCCACGCACCCACACACGCAAGATATTGCTCTAGTTTTAGGCATACTTGGCACAAGCAATAAAATAGAGTTTATTATGCCTCAACTTAAAAATCCCATTATGCCTCATAGCACACATATAGAAAATACTACACTTAGTGTATGTGAGGAGCTTCCAGAATCAAATGGACATTTTATTTATATCCTTCCCTCAAATATATCAATGCCCATTCTCAAAACACCGCCACTTTTTGCACCTGCACTCAAACTTAATAACCAACAAAAAGTTGTGCTTAAATTTGAATCTCAACACATTCCTACAAGCTGTGAATATGATAGCACCTTAAAAGGAACAATCGCACTTTTATATATGCCAAAAACTCAAGATATAGGCTATCCTTACAAAAAAGTAGAGGTAATATTATGAGCAAAATTACTATCACAATCAATCATCAAAATGTCTCTTGTGTTGAGGGTGAAAGCATCTTGCAAATAGCCCGTAGAGAAGGGATTGAGATACCTGCAATTTGTTATCTTTCGGGCTGTTCTCCAACAATGGCTTGCAAACTCTGTATGATAGATGTTGATGGCAAACGCAATTATTCTTGTAATACCAAAGCTAAAGAGGGTATGAATATACTGACACATACACCCGAAATCAATGAAGAACGCAATGCTATTATGCAAAGCTATGATGTCAATCACCCACTTCAATGTGGCGTATGCGATAAAAGTGGCGAATGCGAATTACAAAACTACACACTTAAAATGAATGTTACAAACCAACAATACAGCATAAAAGAAAGTGATAAACCACACAAATCGTGGGCAAAAGCTGTATATGACCCTAATTTATGTATTATGTGTGAGCGCTGTGCAACAACTTGTAAGGACAATCTAGGCGAAGCGAATCTTAAAGCGCAAAAAGCAGATTTAGAGCCACTTGATGCAGCATTATGGAAAGAAAAAATGCCAAAAGATGCTCTAAGCGTATGGTCAAGAAAACAAAAAGCACTTATTGAATTTGTGGGTAATACGCCTTGTTTTGATTGTGGAGAATGTATCAGCGTATGCCCTGTTGGTGCTTTAAGCACAAATGATTTTAAATATAAAGCGAATGCGTGGGAACTTAAAAAAATAGAATCTACTTGTATCCACTGCGCTATGGGGTGCAAGATTACCTATGAAGTCCGCCATAATGATACACTTGGCACACCTCATATTTATCGTGTAAAAAATGATTTTTATTTTAATCCTATCTGTGGGGCTGGACGATATGCTTATGATATTACTTCTAGCACCAAACCTACACAAAATCTACAATCTGCTATTGAAGCATTCAAAAAAGCTCAAGCCATTAATGTAGGGAATCAAACAAGCAATGAAGAGGCGTTTGTGCTTAATCATCTTGCTAAATCTCTCAATCTCCGACTTCACAATCAAGAAGCCTTATATTTTAAAAACTTTATCAATGCTTTTCTCACATACGCTCAAAAAACTACACTCAATCATCTTGATGATTTTAAACAATCCCAATCTGTTATTGTATTAGGAAGTGCAATCAATTATCAAGTGCCAACGCTACGATATATGTTGAATAATAAATTAAAGCTTGTTAAAGGTTCGCAAGCAGTTTATATGCATCCGCTCAATGATAGCCTTATGCAATCTTTAAGCAAAAACCTAACAACTATTGCTTATCACCCTGATGCATTAGGGATAGCTGTTGGAAGCATTGCTCTTGCGGCACTAGAGGAAAAAAAAATACAAACTGAAAATACAGAACTTACCGATATGTTAAAACCCCTCTTACAAAGCAAGCATACAATTAAAAAATCTATCAATAAAGAAGTAAAAAAGACTATCACAACCACCAATGACGCTGGCGAGGAAGTGAGCCAAGAAATCACACAAACCATTGAGGAAATACAAGAAGAAAGCGTATATCAAGCTCTTCTTGATGCCCATATAAGTGCAGAACATTTCATTGTTTTAAAAGATATGCTTAAAACTCCACCGCTCCTCATACTTGGCTCTGACATATATCAACATACCGAATCTAGGATTCTCGCACAAATACTTGGTATCTTGGAGCGCGAAAACATACTTAAAGTGCTCCTTATTCCGCCATTTGCCAATGCACTAGGTTTGGCAATGATTTGTGATTTAAGTCCTGTCCAAAACGCAGGCTTCACTATTGGATTCCGCGATAAGGGTGATTTTATTTGTGAATCTAACTTTATTGCAGATGATGAACTTCACAAAACTTCAGATAGCACACCTCATTTTATCCTTCCTGCACTCAATCAAATGGAGGGCACTTATACAAATATTGATTGTAGAATCTTACCTCTCAAACCTGCCCTACCCTTTGTTGGCTATGACTTAAGTGATATTGCCAAAGCCTTTGATATGAAAGGTGATTATCTCATTGACTATACAAGCCTTATTTGTGGGTGCGAGTTTGATGATTTTGAAAATAAATTTTTAAATGATGGCACAAATATGCGTGGCTACCGCTTCAAGAATCTTGCCCTCACGCCTCTTGCACCTGAAGATTCTCACGCACTCACACTTCCTACATATAAAACTTATAACGCCTATATGCTGCACTCTCCATCACAATTTAACACCTATACCGCTATGAGCAAGCATTTACAAAATAAAATAGGTATTTATGTCAGTCCTACTTTCTTAGAAGAGCTTGGATTAAATGAGGGGGAATATATCACGCTTTCAGATTCTCAACACAATATAAGTGGGGCTGTATTTATTGACTATCATCTCAATGAGCCTTACTTCCTTATCAATCCTATGCTTAGCGGTGCAGATAAGATTTTTTCCTCAAATCAATGGACTAATGTGCATATTTCACATAAGGAGCAAGTATGAGTGAATTAACAGGTGGCATTATTGAATGTGTATTAAAAATTATTATTGTCTTGCTCATATTCTCCGCGCTTGCAGGTTTTGGCACTTATTTAGAACGCAAAGTGCTTGGATTCTTCCAAAGACGTATTGGACCAAACTATGTAGGACCTTATGGATTGTTACAAGTGGTTGCTGATGGAATCAAGCTCTTTACAAAAGAAGATATTATCCCTCAAAATGCTATTAAACCTATTTTTATTCTTGCGCCATCAATCGCTGCTATTACAGCATTTATTGCTATGGCACCTATACCTTTTTTACCTGAATTTGAGATTTTTGGCTATGTCGTGCGCCCAATTATTGCTGATATTAATGTGGGGATTCTCTTTGTGCTTGCCGTAGGCTCTTGTGGGATTTATGCACCGCTTCTTGCAGGATTGAGTTCAGGGAATAAATGGTCTCTCATTGGTGGGGCTAGAGCTGCTATACAATTTTTAAGCTTTGAGGTTATTACTATACTCTCTCTCCTCGCACCCCTTATGATTATAGAATCTCTCTCGCTTGTAGATATTAACAATTATCAACAAGGCAGTATGCTTGATTGGCTTATTTTTAAGCAACCTCTTGCATTTGTGCTATTTATCATTGCAGCCTATGTAGAGCTTAACCGCACACCTTTTGATTTGCTAGAGCACGAAGCCGAGCTTACAGCAGGATTTGCGACAGAATATAGCGGTTTAAAATGGGGTATGTTCTTCATTGGCGAATATGCTAATATGTTTGCCACTGCCTTTATCTTAAGCCTTGTTTTTTGTGGCGGATTCAATGATTGGGGCTTTATCCCGGGTGGAATTGCTATTTTGCTTAAAGTATGCTTCTTTATTTTCTTATTTATGTGGGTAAGGGCTACTTTCCCCCACGTGCGACCCGACCAACTTATGCGTATGTGCTGGAAAATTATGTTGCCTCTTGCATTGCTTAATGTGCTTATCACGGGCTGTATTTTACTATTCTAGGAGAGCAAATGAAATTGCACAATGATTATCGTCTTTTAACTCCTCGCATTAACCGCGACAAACAATCTTTTCTTGCACGTGTAATAATTACACTCAAAACAACTTTTAGTCTTGATTTATTCAGCGGTTTAAAAACTGCACTTGGAGCATTTTTTTCATCAAAAGTTACTATACACTATCCTCTTGAAAGCGCTCCTTTAAGCCCAAGATATAGGGCTATCCATAAGCTTCAACGCCTTTTAGAATCTGAAAATGAACGTTGCATTGGTTGTGGGTTATGCGAAAAAATCTGCACAAGCAACTGCATTCGTATTATTACCGACAAAGGAGATGATGGACGCAAAAAGATTCTCAATTATAGTATTAATTTTGGACGCTGCATTTATTGTGGGCTTTGCGCTGAAGTTTGCCCCGAACTTGCTATTGTGCATGGAGATTTGGTTGAAAACGCAAGCACACAAAGAGCTTTTTTTGGCTTTAAACCTCAACTCCTTGAACACAAATCTTCACTCCTTGAATTTGGTGGATTTGGCTCTATCTCTATGAATGCTGATGAACGCGTAAAAAAAGTGCCTTTGAGTTATTGCAAAGATTCTCAAATACCTTTAGAATCTGCACCACAGGAGAATACAAATGTTTGAAGCTATTACATTTTATCTTTTTAGCACATTATGCATTGTAAGTTTTCTTATTGTAGTTACCTCAAAGCGTATTCTTTATGCAATGACAGCTCTTGCAAGTGGTATGATTTTTATCTCTGGGATATTCTTTGTGCTTGATGCAGAATTTTTGGGTGTGGTGCAAATTATTGTGTATAGTGGCTCTGTTGTAGCACTTTACGCATTTGCAATGATGTTTTTTGACACTTCTAAGGATATTATAGAATCTCATAAAAATGAATGGATAGTTTGCATATTATGCTTTGGCATAGCATTGGTGCTTGTATGTATATTTGGTATGCCATTGCTTGGAAGTAATCTTGAAGTAGTTGCAGATTCTCAAAATCTACTCAACATCACAGAGATGAATAATATCCAAATGATTGGTTATGTCATCTTTACTAAATATCTCATTCCCTTTGAAATAGCGGCATTTATGCTGCTTGTGGCAATGGTTGTTGGGATTATATTAAGCATTAAAAGGAGTGAGCAATGATTAGCCTCAATCATTATTTATTGCTATGCGCAATACTTTTTTGCATAGGGCTGTTTGGTATTTTAAGACGAAGCAATATCTTAATGCTATTTTTCTCAACCGAAATTTTGCTCAATGCCATTAATATTGGCTTTGTTGCCATAGGTTCATATCTCAATGATTTAAATGGTGAGATTTTTGCACTTTTTATCATTGCTATTGCAGCATCAGAAATTGCTGTTGGATTAGGGCTTGTTGTTATTTGGTATAAAAAGCATCGTACGCTTGATATTACCACACTTCAAAATCTTAAAGGATAAATATGAGATTCTCAAGTGAAATGCTTATTCAAATGGTATATATTGCGCTATTTGCGCCACTTATTGGGGCATTTTTTGCCGCTTTATTTGGACATAAAAAAAAGTGTTTATTTGCAGGTCTTGTTCCCACAATATTGCTTTTTTTCTCCCTATTGGCTTCTTGTATTCTCTTTTTAGAGATATATAGCTCTGGTGTAGTGATTCACATTGACTTGTTAGATTGGATTGAAGCAGGTAGTTTTTATAGTTCATTTGGCTTTATGATTGATACGATAAGTGTGAGTATGATGCTTGTTGTAAGTCTTGTATCTGCAATGGTGCATATTTATTCTATTGGTTATATGAAACACGATGCAGGATTTAACCGCTATTTTAGCTATTTAAGTGCCTTTGTATTCTCAATGATGCTCCTTGTGATGAGTGATAATTTTCTTGGACTTTTTGCTGGCTGGGAGGGAGTAGGATTATGTTCTTACTTACTTGTAGGATTTTGGTATGAACGCCCTAAGGCAAATTTTGCCTCCATTGAAGCATTTGTAGCAAATAGAATCGCTGACCTTGCTTTAATTATTGGCATATTCCTTATTGCCTATCATTGCGAAAGTTTGAAATATGAGGAAGTATTCCTATCCTTAGAATCAAATAATTTTGATATAAGCATATTGCTCTGGATTGGCGCATTGCTTTTTGTAGGTGCTATGGGCAAATCCGCACAATTCCCCTTTCACACTTGGCTTGCTGATGCAATGGAAGGACCAACACCCGTATCTGCTCTCATACACGCAGCAACTATGGTAACTGCTGGCGTATATTTAGTTGTGCGTGCGCACCCACTTTACCAAATGATACCTGATGTAGGATTCTTTATTGCTTCACTTGGAGCATTTGTAGCATTTTTCGGCGCAAGTATGGCACTTGTAAATAAAGACTTAAAACGCGTCATTGCTTACTCCACACTCTCGCAACTTGGATATATGTTTGTGGCTGCAGGGCTTGGAGCATATTGGATAGCACTTTTTCACCTTATTACACACGCATTTTTCAAAGCCTTACTCTTCCTTGGGGCAGGTAATGTAATGCACGCTATGGACGATAAACTTGATATTAGCAAAATGGGTGCTTTATACAAACCTCTGCGATGGACAATGGTTATGATGAGTATTGCTTCAGTGGCTCTTGCAGGAATCTATCCCTTTGCAGGCTTTTTCTCTAAAGATTTAATTTTAGAAGTTGCCTTCAATAATCATCTCTTTATATGGGCTACACTCTTTATAAGTGCTTTATTTACGGCATTTTATAGTTTTAGGCTTCTTATGCTCGTATTTTTTGTCAAAAAAAGACATCACGACAATCCCCACGAAGCTTATCCTTATATGCTCCTTTCTATGCTTCCTTTAGCCATCTTAGCTATTGTTGCTGGAATGGGTGGAGTGCTTGAACATTTCTTAAGTAGCTTTTTGCCCCCTGTAACACTCTCTATCCCTCATCAAACACATATCCTCCTTATTGGTGCAACACTAGGATTTGTTTGCCTTGTAGCTCTCTTTAGCATTATCAAATATGCTAGGGGAGGATTCTCGCCTTTTTGGGAAAGCACCTTTATATACAAAATCTTAAGCAACCACTATTATATCCCCAAACTCTATGAAACAATACTTATCAAACCCTATGAAAAATGTGCTCATTTCTTGTGGCAAAAAATTGAACTTGGCTGCATTGATATGTTCGTAGATTCTCTAATGCACTATATAAAAATGCTAGGTGCTACATTTTCATCATTCCAAAATGGTTCGCTTACGCGTATGATGCGCCTTATGACTTTAGGACTTTGCATTTTGCTACTTGTATGCGCTGTTTATTTTATGTGGAGGCAGTTATGAATTATCTCTTAAGTATTGTTATATTTTTTCCAGCATTTGCCGCACTCCTTTTATTTGTGCTCAAAGGTGAAAATAGTCGCATTTTTGCCATTATTGCTTCTGCCCTTGAATTGCTTTTTGTTATTTTGCTTTGGAGTGAATTTAATGTCAATTACGGAGGACTTCAATTTTTTACCCGCTATGAACTTATTGCTTCCTATGGCATAAGCTATTATATCGGCATTGATGGTATCTCACTCTTTCTCCTTGCACTTAATGCCCTTATTACACTGCTCGCACTTTACTTTTTTAAACATATCAAAACCTCTCTTGTTATTGCAGTATTATTCCTTGAAAGCATCGTAATGGGAGTGTTTAGTGCGCTTGATGTAATACTATTTTACATTTTTTGGGAGCTTTCACTTTTGCCTGTGCTTTACATACTTGGCGTATGGGGCAGTGAAAATAAAATCTATGCTTCAATCAAATATTTTCTCTACACTTTTGGAGCTTCGCTCATTATGCTTGTGGGAATCCTATATTATGCTTACCAATACGCACTTATTATGGGTGTATGGAGCTTTAGCCTCACTGATTGGTATCAGCTCTCACTTGATACAGATATACAAAAATGGCTTTTTGCAGCTTTTTTCATCGGCACAGCAGTGAAAATTCCACTTTTTCCGCTTCATTCTTGGCAACCATACGCTTATACTCAAGCACCTATTATCGGCTCTGCACTGCTTTCTGGCGTATTGAGCAAAATGGGAACTTACGCACTTTTGCGTTTTGTATTACCTCTTTTCCCCGATATAAGCAGTAATATTGGCATTTTTATAAGTATTATATGTGTTTTTATGGTCATTTATGGAGCAATGCTCGCTTATGCACAAAAAGATATTAAAACTCTCCTTGCTTATGGTTCTATTTCGCATATGGGAGTTATCGTGCTTGGTATTTTTTCACTCAACACAGAGGGATTAAGTGGAGCAGTATTTTTTATGGTATCTCACGGCGTAGTTGTAGCTACACTCTTCTTGCTCATAGGCGTGTTTTACGAACGCGTACAAACAAGACAAATGGAACAGGTGCAAGGCTTAGCTCATTCAATGCCCCAATTTAGCACTATCTTTGGTATTGTAATGATGTGTTCCTTAGGACTACCCCTTACAATGGGCTTTGTAGGCGAAGTGCTTTGTCTCTATGGTTTCTTCCAAGTCAATCCTATTATGGCTTTTCTTGCAGGAAGCAGCTTTTTTGTCGGTGCTATTTATATGTTAGTCTGCTTCAAAAAAGTTTTTTTTGGTGTTGCTCTACCCAAATTTATGAGCTTGAAAGATTTAGATTCAAGAGAAAAGGTTGTTTTCATACCTGTGGTGATACTTATTGTATGGCTTGGTGTGTATCCAAAACCACTGCTTAACCCTATTAGCACAAGCACAGAAATACTCTCTCAAGCCATTGGGCTTAAAATTTCAGAATCTAACCCTAATACTCCTGTTAATACCCTAGAAGATTTTGCTTACCCTCCCCTTGAATTGCCCCAAGATTTTGATGATGAAGGGGTGCTTATTATCCCAAAAGTAGGAGATTAATATGCCAGAATCTATGAGTTTTTCATTAAATCAACTTAACTTGCAGCTCCTTATACCTATGTGTATTTCGCTCTTTGGTGGAATCATTTTGCTTGGTGTTGGCGCGTTTAACAAAATAAAATCACGCGACTTGTATGTTGCTATCAGTATGCTCTTTGTAATCTTAAATCTCGGCTTCTTATTCCTTGAGGGTAACCCCATACATCAGTTTGGCTTCTTTAACCTCTTGCTTGTTGATGGCATTTCGCTTTTAACACAGATTATTATGCTTCTTGCTACCTTTATCCTCTTGCTCTTTTTTATGAATCAAAATAACTTACCCGAAACGCAAGGAGCTGAATTTTACGCACTTCTTTTATTTAGTATTGCAGGATTTGCCTTTATGGTATCAAGTCAAAACCTCATTCTTATCCTCCTCGGGCTAGAAACTGCTTCTTTGTGTCTATATGCACTTATCGCACTCCATAACCAAAAAAATGCCTTTGAAGCTTCAATCAAGTATTTCATAATGGGCGCATTAGCTACTACATTTTATGCCTTTGGAGCGATGCTTCTTTATGCTGCCACAGGAAGTGTGGATATAATAAGCATTGCAACCTTTCTTCAACAACAATCCTATCAACCCTCAATCCTTGTATTTGCAGGTTTTATCTTTTTGCTGTGTGCATTGGGCTTTAAGGTTACTCTTGTGCCTTTCCATTCGTGGGGACCAGATGTATATGAAGGCTCAAACGCACTTTTGGCAGGATTTATTGCCATTGTGCCAAAAATTGTAACTTTTGCAGTCATAATACGAATCTTTAGTGTATTCATAGATTCTCATAGTGCCTTTGTTGAATACACTCTTTATGCGCTTGTAGTCCTTACAATGACTATACCCAACCTCACAGCCCTCACCCAAAAAGATGTCAAACGTATGCTGGCGTATAGTTCAATCTCTCATTCTGGCTTTGTGCTTGCAGCTATTTTGATTAACACTCCACAATCTCATAGTGTCATATTTTTTTATTGGTTTTTATTTCTCTTTGCTAATATTGGGGCATTTGGGATTTTGTGGTTAAGCATAGACTGCAAAAAAAATTATCAAACACAAATAAGCCACCCTTTTGAGAGATTTAGCGGTATGATAAAAACTAATCCTACACTTGCTATTTTGCTTACTTTGTTTATGTTTGCCCTTGCTGGTATTCCTCCTTTTTGCGTTTTTTGGGGAAAAATGTATCTTATGGAAAGTGCTATTAGTGCAAATTACACTATTCTCGCACTTATTATGGCAATAAATAGCATTATTGCAGGATTTTATTATCTTAAACTTGTTGTGTATATCTTTGCCAAAGAGCCAAATGAGATAAAAGATTCTCACTCTTTTGAACTCTCAAGCAAATTTGCTCTAGGCATTACCGCCCTTATGAGTGTAGCTTGTTTATTTATGGTCCAAAATTTGCTTGAGATTACTGAAAAATATATTTTGAAATAGTGGTTTAGCCCCTCGCTTTAAGCCACTTTAGGAGTGTGTGTGCGAAGGTTTATGGTGGCTTTGGCATTTTTTTTGCCCTTTTATGCACTTGGGCTTGATGTTACCATTAATTATGGAAAAGAAGCAAAAGAGCATTTCTCTGTGCTTAATATTATCCACAAAGAGCCTCTTAGTTGCTCTGAAAATAAAAACACGCAAGATGAAGTTACTTATATCGTTTGCACATTAGAGCGCACACCTGTTGCAAGCTTCTCCCCCACAGAAACACTTTTTTTTCGTTTTTGGAGTCGGATTATTGATGGCAGATTCTATCTCTATGTTGAGCCAAAGCATAAAATCAAGCTTTTTGCGACACCAAGTGATTTAAAAAAAAATAATCTTATTACAAAAGAGCAGCCAAGTAAAAGTTTATCGTGGCAAATTATTGGCTATAAAAATGAAATACCTTTTCTGAATGATTACACTGACCAAGATAAGCCACGTGGGCTAAATTTTCCTATTAAAATTATCAAAAATAAAGAGTTATTTTTTAATGATATTGATATTAATAGAGGACCTTTACATTATGATGAGGGTGAAGATTTTGTAACTTATAGCCAAATTAAAACATTGATGAATAATCAAAATTATATTGAAGCTGTGAAACTTATTGATGAAACGCTTATTGGGTATCCAAAAACTATTTTTGCAAAAGATTTACTACTCTTTAGACTAAGGGCTTTAGAATCATTTGATTCTGCTGAAAATAGCGATATGATTGCGGATATGGGGACAAAATGGATTAAAAAATATCCCACAGATGCCAATGTCCCCGAAGTGCTTTATTATCTTGGTAATGCCTACGCAGATATGCGTATCCCCGAAGAGGCAAAATATTATTTTGATAGAACTATTAGCGAGTATCCGGATTCGCGTTATATGCCTCTTGCTAAAATGGCGCTTGCTAAAAATTTTAATACAGGGGCTGATGCAAATGTTGCCTCCAAGCTTTTTGCCCAAGCCTATCAAGAGGCAAAAGACCTTGATAGCGCAAGTGCAATAGCCATTGAATGGAGTAAGTTTCGCTTGCATAATCACGATAAAGAACAAGCCCAAAAACTCCTTGAGACAATGGTAAAAGTCAATCCAAGCTATATTGTCAGATACCCTATCAAAAACTATGAATTTTTAAGATTCCTCGCCGAAGAGCAACTTTATCTCATTGCTGCCGAGCTTGGCGAATACCTCTATGAGAATCTTTTAAATGATGATATATCTAAAGAAGATTTGCTTGATAATGTAAGTCTTTGGTATCAAGCTGCCAATGCAACCCAAGATGCCCATAGAATCAATAAAATTTTTCTCCAAGAGTTTGAACATCGCCCCAAAACAGAAGAAATTAAAGAAAGAGACGATAAGCTTCTCTTCGCCCTTGCAGAAGATGAAAATGCGGAATCTAAAATTGAAAAATACGACTATATTATTGAAAACTATGCAAATACACCCGAGCAAGAAAAAGCACTTGCATTAAAAGCTCAAACACTCTTTGATGAGGGAAAATATCAAGAAGTCCTAGCGCTCAAAGATATACTTAAAGATAATACACTCATTGCACAAACTTATACCGCATTGCTTCACAAAAGCCTCAAAGACAATGATTGCAAACAAGCCACAGGTTATTATCTCAAGTATCCACAAGCCTCTTTAGAGCCGCAGGAAAAGATGCCACTCTTTGATTGTCTTTATTCTCTCGCACTCAATAAAGAAGCGGCTCAAATATCTGAAAATATGGCACAGGAGAGCAATGAACTGCCCCTCAAACTTGAATGGCTCTATCGTGATACGCTCAACTTCGCTAAACTTGGCGATTCTAAAAGCACAGCGCGTGCAGGAAGAGATGCACTAGAACTTGCAAAGAATCTCAAAAATACAAAATATTATGATGTGGCATTTATACTTTTTGATGCACTTACAACTCTTAATAACAAAGAGGGTGCGCTTGAGACTTATGCGTTTTTAAAAGAATATCAAAAAGACAATCCACAAATGTTTGCTGTCAATCTAAATCTGCTCAAAAATGCCGAAAACGAAAAAGATGAACTAGGCATTGAAATTTATGCCAAAGATATTTTGCGCCTGCAGACCCTCACTCAAAATACTGCTGATTCTCCTTATGTGGATTTTGCCCTAGCACAAAGCTATATACGCACACAGCGAGCAGATGAAGCTATTGCCGTGCTTGATAATCTGCTCAAAAAAGATATAAATAATGACAATAAACAAAAAGCTTTATATCTTAAAGGCTCACTGCTTAAAACCTTGCAAAAAGACGCACAAAGCACATTTGAGCAATGCACTGCTATCGCTTATGAGGGTGCTTGGAAAAATCTGTGTGTTCAAGCACTTGATATTCTCAAAGGCAATCCTTAAATGTATGATTTTAGCCAAGAGCAACTAAGGAGATATGCACGACATTTTAGCCTGAAAGAATGTGGATTCAAAGGGCAAGAGAAAATTTTAGAATCTAAAGTGCTCATTGTAGGTGCAGGAGGGCTTGGTTCGCCTGTGGCATTCTATCTTGCAGCTGCTGGAGTGGGTGAGATAGGTATCATTGATGGAGATAGCGTAGATTTAAGCAATTTGCAAAGACAGATTCTTCATACCACCGCAGAAGTAGGCACGCCCAAGTTAGAATCTGCTTTTGCTAAACTCTCTGCACTCAACCCAGAAATCACACTCACGCCACATTTTACTATGCTTGAATCCCATAATGCCCTTGAGATTCTATCACGCTATGATGTGATTGTTGATGGCACTGATAATTTTGCGACAAAATTCCTTATCAACGATGCGTGTGTGCTGCTCAACAAGCCTTATTCGCACGGGGGTATTTTACGCTTTAGTGGGCAAAGTATGAGCATTAAACCAAAGGAGAGTGCGTGCTATGCTTGTATATTTGATAGCCCACCACCGGAGGGGAGTGTGCCAAATTGTGCAAGCGCAGGGGTATTTGGGGCAATCGCAGGAATGCTTGGCACAATCCAAGCCGCTGAAGTGCTCAAAATCATCACAGGCATAGGACAACCTCTTTATAATCAGCTCCTAAGTTTTGATTCACTCACAATGAACTTTCGCAAAATCAAACTCAAAAAAAACCCAAAATGTCGTGTATGTGGAGAAAATGGCATAACACAACTGCAAGAATATACAAATCCCGCGTGTAAAATCAAACCTTAAGCCAACACATCTATTATTTTTGATAAAATCATAGCCTATTTTGCTTCTATACAAGGAATAATATGAGATTTGTAATGATACAGATTCTAAGTTTTGCGTTGATTTTTGCTCTGCTTTTTTCTCTAGCTAGAATCATTATGGGTTTTGCCTTTCTCTCAAATAATCTTGCCCTCTCCCATTTAGGTGAGGGTTTTAAAATGCTAAGTTTTGGGGCATACAGCGACATAAGGGTTATTTCTGCCGCACTGCTTCCACTTTTGCTTTGTGCTTTCTTATGTCTGTTATCTCCACTTTTTTCTTTAGCTTTTAAACAGGGGGGGGGGCTATAAAAAACTTATAAAGAACATCTATCTGTATTGCTCAAGTGCCTACTTTGCTCTTTTGGGCTTTGTGTTTATCTTTTTTTGTTTTATTAATTTTTATTATTACCAAATGTATAAAACCAATATTGATATTTTTATCTTTGGTTTAAAAGATGATGAAACAAGTGCGATTTTGGGCATTATTTTGAGAGACTATCCTGTCATTTTTTTAACTTTCATTGCGCTTATTTTTAGCGGATTTTGCGGGTGGTTTAATACGAAGATTCTTTGTTTGAATCTACCGCCTTTGCGCTTAAGCCTCTTACTCTTATATGCTTATTTCTTCTCTTTATGGTGCTTTATGTTTTGGCTTTAAGGGGACCTTTTAAATATGTAGCGATGAATGACGCCACTTATAGATTCTCACACATAGAGATATTTAATGCTCTCGCGCTTAATCCCATAATGTCTTTTATCTGGGCTCACAAAAATTACAAAAGAGATATGCTAGACACATTCATAGCAGCAGATGAACACAAAATGCAGCTTTTGCAAAATCAACTCTTCCCTCTTTTTGCCAAAAGTCCCAAAAATGAGTTTGCCCTTGCAAACAAACCTCATATTATGCTCAATCTAATGGAAAGCTTTGGTTTGCAAATGCTAGAGCATTCTAATGATATAAATCTCTTAGGTGAGCTTGAAAAGCATTTTGAAGAAGATTTTATCTTTAGGAGATTTCTCTCCTTTGGGAACAATACAGGACCAAGCCTATCTATGCTTTTTACCTACTCGCCCAAAGTCCTTTTAAAGTCGCAATATAAAAAACATTATCTTGCACATACGCCCATAGAGCTTTATAAAGCACAGGGCTATAAGGTGATTTTCTTAACCTCTGGCAATAGAACTTGGTTTGATGTGGGAGAATTTATGGAGATTCAGGGCGTTGATGAGATTATTGATGAAATCATTTTGAGCAAGGAATACAAAGGAGTTGAAAAAAGTCGCTTCGCATATGGCATAGGCGATGAATTTATGTATAAAAAGGCTTTGGAGCTTTTAGAAAATGCGCAACAACCTCTTTTAATCCTCGCCCTCACTGCTGCAAATCATTCACCCTATCCCAATGTTTATGAAAGTATCTCCACAGAGTCCATTCCTCCCAATCTTTTGAAACACATCACAAGGAAGCCATACAAAGCCCTGAATACTTATATATATGCCAACAATGAATTTGGCAAGTTTTTAAGTGCATTTAAGAATAGCTGGGTAAAAGATAAAACCATCATTGCTGCCACAGGAGACCATAGAATGAGGGATTTTACAATAGATTCTATCAAAGAAAGTGCTTTGGCTTATAGTGTGCCGCTCTATCTCTATGTGCCTAGTAGTTATCAGCACAATATCGTGTATGATGCTTTTAGAGTGGGCTCACATAAGGATATTTTCCCCACACTTTATGCCCTGTCTTTAAGCGAAGTAGAATATCTCAATCTTGGCGGGAGAAATATGCTTGGCACAAAAGAAAATGACAAATATGAATTTGCCTACAATCAAGCACTTTGGCTTGATGAAAAGGGTATCTATCCACTTCATTCTGATAGAGGCTATGCGTATGAGAATCCACAGAGTTTATTAAGCAATGGGGAGCATTTCGCACTTGATGAATATCATTTGCATTTTCCAAAACTCTATGATGAGCTCAACGAACAACAGCTTCGTTTTAGACTCATCAATATGCACCAACATAAACAAGATTAGATTCTTAAAATTATGGTAAAATTATACTTATATAACAAAGCATAGAGTATTCAAAGGACACAGATGGAAAGCAGAGAATCTAAAAGCTCAAAATTACAACATCTCCCCATAATGCTATTTGCCATTACAATGGGCTTTGGAGGGCTTACACTTGCGTATAAAAAAGCAGCGGAGGTACTCCTTATCCCACCCTTTTTCTACCAAACCCTCACTTTTATCATTGCCATCCTTGCGCTTATCATCTTTTGTTTGTATTGCTTAAAACTCATCAAATACCCCAAAATGGTTTTACAAGAGTTTAATCACCCGATTAAAATCAATTTTTTTGCGACAATCTCAATGTCTATGCTGCTGCTTTCAAACATTTTCCGCGAAATGCCTCATTTTTCTTTGTCTCTTTTTAGCGTTGGTATGGGATTGCAAACCTTTGTCGCATTCTATGTTATCGCTTATTGGTTGAATAAAGACATTCAAATAGCGCATTCTAATCCCGCTTGGTTTATCCCTGTGGCTGGTAATCTGCTTGTATCTGCTTCGGGCATTGGCTTTGTTAATGAATATCTATTAATGTTTTTCTTTTCTTTAGGAATGTTTTTTTGGATTATCCTCACCGCGATTTTATTTAATCGCATTATCTTTCACGGAATGCTTGCTCAAAAATTTTTGCCCACACTTGCGATTTTTATCGCACCTCCTCCTGTGGCGATGTTGGGCTATCTTAATATCAATGGTGGTGAGTTTGATATATTTGCGAAGTTTCTCTTAAATATCGCACTCGCTTTTGCGCTGCTACTCTTTGTGCTTGCTAAAAATTTTTACAAAATCACATTTTTTATCTCGTGGTGGGCATTTACCTTTCCTTTTGCCGCGCTCACTATGGCACTTCTCACTGCATACGAAAAAACCCAATATACCCCTTTCAAGTTCCTTAGCCTTGCCTGCCTTGTGCTTACAAGCATTACCATTGCATTTGTAGGGCTTAAAACCATTGGTGCGATAATGCGTGGAGAGATTTGCAAAGAAGAATAAGCTTAAGCTAGATTCTCAAACACGCTCAATGCACGAGCGATGACTTTATCCATATCATAGTAGCGATACTCCCCTAGTCTGCCGATAAAATGCACATTTTTAAGCTCATTTGCTTTCCTTGCATACGCTTGATATATTGCCGCGCTTTGCTCATTTGGCACAGGATAATATCGCTCCTCTCCTCTATGCCACGCCTTAGGGTATTCAAAGCTTACAATACTATGAGGCGTTTTAGAATCCAAAAAATACTTATACTCCCCAATGCGCGTGAAATCGTAATTATTTGGATAATTGATAACTGCCCCACTTTGAAAATACTCTCTCTCAAAGCGCATAAAATCAAAATGCAAACTCCTATAAGGCAACTCGCCTAATTCATAATCAAAAAACTCATCAATCGCCCCACTATAAAAAATCCTCTCGCACTCAATACAATCTGCTATATCCTTATAATCGCATTCAAGCTTGAGCGTAATAAGCGGATTTGCAATCATTTTTTCACACATTTTGGTATAGCCCTGCATTGGGATTCCCTGAAATCTATCTTGAAAATACCTATTATCGCGGCTAATGCTTACAGGCACGCGCTCAAACACGCTAGAATCTAGCTCTTGTGGCGTGCATTGCCATTGTTTCAAAGTATAATGCAAAAAGATTTTTTCATAAATAAATTGGCTTAAAAATGCTAGTTTTGGGTGCTTTTGTAGCTCCAAAATAGACACTTTACTCCCATACTCAAAGCTTTGCAAAAGCATAGATTCTATTTCTTGTGCCATTGCGGCGGGAAAAAGTGTGAAAAGCGAATTGAGATTAAAAGGCACAGGCACAAAGCTCCCATCAACAAGGGCTTTGACTTCGTGCATATAAGGATAAAATCGGCTAAAAATATTGACATACTGCCACACTTTTTGCTCATTACTATGAAAAATATGCGTGCCATATTGATGCACCAAAATGCCCTCATCATCGTAATCATAGACATTTCCACCGATATGATTGCGCCTATCTATAAGCAGCACAGATTCTCCTCTCACATTTGCTAGACGCTCCGCAAGTGTCAGCCCCGCTAATCCCGCTCCTACGATACAATTTTTTGCTTTCATTGCTTTACTCCTTTTAAACTTTAAAATGCTCATATAGTGTTCTGCCAAAAAGCCTTATCACACTATATTCTTTAAAAAGTCGGATTCTAAAGTTTCGCTCTTGCGTATTTTGCATAACATCTCTTATGCGGATAAATCTCAAGGCACACTTTGTCCTCATAAATAAAGTCATTAACTTATCTCTTTGCCATACTTCTTTTTTAATAGATAATTCCCCTATGACTTCTTTAGCTTTTTTGTAAAAATCTTGGGCATTATGATGAAAGGTATAAATTTCATATAAAAGGTGAAAAGGCAGCCCACATTTATAAACCAATGAATGCGCAACATACCAATGTGTGAGAAATATAAACATAAAGATTCTATCAAAAGTTACTTCATTACATAGAGCAAGTTTGCCTGTGGTAGAATCTATTCTCTGTCTGTAATGATATGCGCTTAAATCTATACACTCAATAGTCTTAGCAAATGGCAGAATTTGATACAAAAATCCCGCGTCCTCACAAATTTTGCCCTCAATAAATCGCACTTGGTATAAATCAATAAGCGATTTTGGGAGCAAACAATTAGCCACAAAAAAATCAAACAATGTAATATTTTTAGGCGATAAAAGAACAGAGCCTTTGAGCGTTTTATGGGTATTAAACCTTTGTGCTTTATCATCAAATTCAAAAAGCACATTAAAATTTATCACTACACTTTCCTGCGCGCTATGTTTCACTAACTCCTCTATCCAAGTTAAATCCACATAATCATCAGAATCAATAAAGCAAATCCACTCGCCTTTTGCGATGTCTAATCCTGTATTTCGTGCTGCAGATTGCCCCTTATTTTCCTGCTCAAGGTAGCAGATTCTACAATCTCTTTGCGCATACTCTTGCACGATTACTCCACTAGAATCTGTGCTACCATCATTCACACAAATAATTTCTAAGTGTGTATAACTTTGATTGATGATAGAATCTAAACACTGCGCCACATACGCCTCCACATTATAAATTGGGATAATCACTGATACTAAGGGGTTATCTTGCATTTACGCCCCCTATCCTCCCAAATGAGCCACCATTGAGAAAAATATAGAGGGAATAGAGCAAATAAGGGACTACATTATACCCCCCCCCCCCGCGAGTGATTTTGGTATCTACAAACCTCTCATAGAGCGTGATACCAAAGATTCTAATCACACTATATTTTTTGAAAAGGCGCACACGAAAATAGCATTTGAAATTTTGTTTATAACATTTAAGAATCAACATAAAAAGTTGCAAAGGCGAGGTTAAAAGGTGATTCAAATAGCTTAATCTTTGGTGTATGCGCTCAAATTCTAAAGTGAGAGCTTGAGGTATAGCTTTGCTTTGCAACGCAAAAATTTCATTATCTTTAGCCGATAAAATCATATGAAGCATATACAAAGATTCTATACTGCCTTTTCCCTCACATATACTCTCTGTAAGATGTGTAGCAATAATATGCGCGCGCTCAAGCGTGAGGTTATAAAGTTTATCTAGCCGATGTGTTTGAGCCAGAATAAGCACATCAAGCAAACCTTTGTTTTGGTCTCTCCAATGCGTTTTACTCCAAGCAAGAAAGGACTTTTGATGTCCTATGCGATAGCAGTAAGTAACCTCCGAAAGCGCATAGAATCTTTGTGCAGCTATCATTGCCTTGACAAAAAACACAGGGTCTTCATAGCGCGTATAATGAGGGTGCAAAATATGTTCATTCAACAAAAAGATTCTATTATATAAAAAGCGCGTCCAACCAAAATCAAATTGATAATCTTTATACTCCACAAAGCCATTATGCGCAAAAGTATAGCCATACAAAATGCTTGGAAAATCTGTGTTTATTGTTCCATTGAGATAATCGCTAAAGCAACCTCCACATATCAATGCTTGATGTTGTTGCGCTGCATTATAGAGAGTTGCAAGTGTTTGATTTGAGGGGTAAAAATCATCAGCGTCAATAAAGCACACAAATGCGCCTTTTGCAAGATACAAAGCTTCATTTCTAGCACTTGCTACACCTGCATTAGCCTTATGAATCGCCACTATACGCGAATCTTCCTTAGCATACCTCTCCAAAATCTCGCCACTTCTATCGGTGCTGCCATCATTGATACAAATAATCTCTATTTCACGCAAAGTTTGGTGTATCACAGAATCTAAGCATTCCGCGAGGTAAGATTGCACATTATAAATGGGGATAATCACTGATACCAAAGGATTATTTTGAGACTTGCAATCGTGCATTTGGCTTATCTTTTGGCTCATTATCGCGCCTTTTGATTATTTTTTGTGTGCCATTTCGCGCCCAAAAACACGCCAAGCAGCACAAACAAAAAAATCTGTCCCTCACGCACAGGGAAACAATCAAAGAAATTTGCCACGATTAATCCCAAAAGGGCTAAGCCTATGCTGCCTATGAATATATGGCGCACATTCACTCCCATAGTATCCATAAAAGCACTAGAGCTAAAATCAATGTTTGCCTTATAAAATGCGTAGAAAAAATACCCCACAAATAAGCTAAATCCCACAAAGCCCACAAGTCCTAGCTCAAAAAAGATTGAGGAGGGATAGTTGTGGTTATGTGCATTGTTTGAGATAAAAGTATCCCCATAGTCTCTAAGCGAGAAAGGGTGATTGAGAGAATCTAATGGAAAAATCTGCTGAATATTATAGGGAAATTGCCAGAAAAAATAGCCATTTGGGCGCAAAGGATTATCTGCTATGGCAAGGAGTGTGGATTTAAGCAAAGAGATTCGCTCAAGGCTTGAGTATTCCATTGTTATATCAGAGTGCTTATTGAGCGAATGAGGGGAGCATTTCACCCAAGTTTGACAGCTCTCACCCGCAAACTGCCCCATTTCAGAGGGAGGCGTGTGCCATACCTGCATAAAATTATTGGCTATCTTATGAAAATTAAACCTATCCTGCCACGAAGAGCTAAAATGATACAGGGCAAAGCCACCTAAACAAAGCGTAAGAAACAATCCCAAAAGAGCTATTTTTTTGCGCTTATAGGTAAAAAATACAAAAGGCGCACACATCATAGTGATAAGTGCCAAAGCCCCGAATCTCCCGCCATTACATATAAAAGCGTAGATTCCTAAAAGGGTAAATATGCCAAAAATACATTTTATAAGTCCCCTTGTTTTTAAAAAGCTCACATAGGCAAAGCTAAAGGCAAAAAGTAGATAAAACACATAAGCAGTAGGAGGAATGTGATAATGAGGCAACATAGCGCGATAGCCTAGACTTCCTCCACCATTGGCATAAAAATCATACATCGTAGCCAAAGGGTGATAAAAAAACGCACAACAAAGCAAGAACCATACTATTTGAAGTTGCGCCTCTTTAAGCCGCATTGTAAGCAAAAAGCTCATTATCATAAAAAGGCTAGGCTCTAGGAGAAATTGTCGTATAAGGTGCTTTGTCTCTGACACATTTACTGCGAAAAAAAGCGAAATATACGCCATTATCACAACAATAGCCATAAAGCTAAGAGGCAGCCTAAGGGCTTTGATAGATTTGACATCTCGCCAAAAAAAGAGTAGAAAAATCACAAGTGCGGCGTAGAGGAGATTGATAGGAATCTTAATGCTTAAATAACTATATGAGAGGGGCAAAAGCGCAAGAGTAAGCACCGCTAAGCCCACGCATAGCCATAAAGCAAAAGTGCTGTATCGCTCAAAGAATCTGCTATATGTGAGTTTGAGAGTGTTCATAAATATTGCTTTATCACGCGTAATTTGCATACATAAAATCGTCTGACATTGCCCTCAACTACCCAACCAAGCCAAGGGTGAGCGTCTTTTAAAAACCACGCAGGATACTTTTCAATACGCGCAGGAGAAGTTAAATCTTTATATACAAGAAAAACATTGAGTAATCGCTCGGCTAAAAACCCATAGATTCTTTGCTGATAGGGCGTATAGTATTGAATATCAATGCGTTTTTGTGCCTCAAAAAGCACAGAGAATAAAAACTCACAATATTCAAAATACAATTCCTTTTTCATCACAAAAAGATTCCACCAACTTAAACATTTTCCCTTTGTAAAAAATACCTTTTGTAATGCCTCTTCATAATGTGGATATTTATTTCTAATAATCTCAAGCACAATATCCAAATCCTTTTGGTGATGGTCTCTTGCATAAATTTCATACTGATTAAAAAATCGTGAAGTCTCCCAACCATAAGAAACGATAATGCGTTTTGAAACAAGAATATCTGCCTTTTTGCAAGCAGATTCTATGTATTGTGGAGAAAGCCCAAAATTGCGCTGAATCTGATGAGGAGAAAGTCTGACTTTATTGACATCATAAGGGTTTTGTAACTGCATTTTCCCTTTAAAGTCAAACACCCGCCGATAATGAAAAAGCCCATAATAATCTGCCTCTAAGTTTTTCCACGCCCAATACATCGCAGTGAGTTCGCAGAAGTAGGGATTGAGCTCACTGATATGCTCTCCATTATTATCATATAAAAGTGGCACTCCTGCCTTATCGCACAAGGTTTGCAAACCGCCTATGGTATATTCACTCGCATTTGCAGCACCAAGCAAAATGGGCTGCAAGACATCATTGCCAATAATAGGGCTTATCTTATGATAACATACGAGAATCTTTATATTCATACTGCACTCCTCTTATCAGACTTTTGCTCAAAGTTTTCTGGCTGTGAAATGTGCGGGGGGGGGGGGGCATAATAGGTTTTTTATATATGCGAAGAAATAAAAAATAATACCGCTCACAATCCGGCGCACTTACTTTGCCAAAGAATTTGCTTTGTTTGTTATAAAGAAGTGTTCCCTTGCATTCATACACATTGAGATTATGCGTGTGCGTATAATAATGAAGCCATACATTAAAGAGCCGCTCACCTAAAAAGCCAAAAATACGCGATTGGTAAGCATCATACGATATATAATCAATCTGCTTTTGCACTGCAAAAAACACATCAAAGAGCCATTCGCAATATGCGAAAAATATCTCTTTACGCCAAATTGCCATATTCCAATAGCACATTTTTGCGCCATTTGTAAAAAGTGTCGCTGTGATAGAATCGCTCATATAGGGATAAGTTTCTTTGATGTAGGCGATTGCCTTATCTAAGTCTTTTATATTATGCCCACCTTTTGCGAAAGCTTCATACGCATTTCTATCTGGGCGCAAAGACAAAGGCTTGGGAATGATTATATCAATATGATGTGTTTGCAAATATGAAGTGATAAAGGCAGAATCAAGGTGGTATTTAGCAATAACGCGACTTTTGGGGACAAAGGCTGACTTAAGACGCCAAAAAAATGTATTTGGCGTGAAATCAAACACCCGCCGATAATGAAACAACCCATAATAATCTGCCTCTAAGTTTTTCCACGCCCAATACATTGCGGTGAGTTCGCAAAAGTAGGGATTGAGTGTGGAGATTTCTTTTTTTAAGCTATGAGTGCCCCCCCCCCCCCGATGATAGAATCGTCCCTAAGAAGTTCTACACCTTGCTTGGCACAAGCAGATTCTAAAGATTCTTGTGTGTGCTTTGGCGCATTTTTCGCCCCTACTAAAATTGGCTGCAACACTTCATTTGCAATGATTGGGCTTGGTTTGTGATAGCAAATTAGAATCTTCACTCTTGGGGATAATGACATAACTTTCTCTACAATATGGATTTATAAAAGGTAGGATTATAAACAAATTTGTCTTAATATTATTTTATACCTCAATCTTTTCTACCAAGTGTAAATTAAAGCCGCTTAGGGCATTATATTCGCCTTTATTCCCACCACAAGAGCTTAAAAGCACAAAATCCTCAATGCCCAATCTTTTAAGAATCTGCGCACCAATGCCAAAATCTTTCATATCGCCACAAGTTTTGGACGTGCTACCATATCCAATTTGAGTATTCAAAAACACCAAATAACCGCCCTTTTCCTTCAATCGCTCTATGCTCTTAAGAAGTGCATTCCATTCTTGTGCGTTTTGCAATAGCTCTAAATCACTGCGCACATTATGGAATCTAATAAGCGGCTTTGCACCTTGAGAGGTAGAATGCGGGATTTGGCAAAATCTAAAGACAATATGTTCGCGTTCCAAATGGTCTATAAAGGTAATTTTTTCGCATTCCACACCCATAAACGCTACACTTTCACGCATAACCTCACGCAGGAGATTCTCAAAATTAAGGCGATATTGAATAATATCTGACACATAAAGAATCTTAAGATTATGTAAAGAGGCAAACTCAAGCAAGAATTTATCCCCGCGCCCCGCCATTGTGCCGTCTTTTTTCATAATCTCACAAATCACGCTAATGGGCGCAACTCCTGCAAGGCGGCAAATATCCACACTTGCCTCTGTATGTCCTGTGCGCACAAGCACCCCGCCCTCTTTGGCGATGAGTGGAAAAATATGCCCGGGACGCACAAAATCGCTCGGCTTAGCATTACTCTCGCACATAAGTTTAATAGTCATATCACGTTCAAAGGCTGAAATGCCTGTTTTTGCGTCTTTTGCGTCAATGGAAATGGTAAAGGCTGTTTCGTGATTGCTATCGTTTTTTTGCACCATTGGGGGCAAATCAAGCTTTTTGGCAATCTCTTGCGTAATAGATACGCAAATAAGTCCCCGCGCCTCTTGTGCCATAAAATTAATTTTTTGAGGGGTGGAGAAGATTCCCGCCATTACCAAATCGCCCTCATTCTCCCTATCCTCATCGTCCATAATAATAATCATTTCGCCTTGCTTAATTGCCTCTATGGCTTCCTTAATGCGTTGCTGATACATTTTTAACCTTTGCATTGCTTTTGGTGCAAATTATATAAAAACAAAATAAATTTCTTTTAGAATCTCTTATTTTAAACATTTCAGTTGAGGAGGAGATAATGAGAATCTACTTTTAGATTCTCATTGTTTGCGATATTTGTGCAAGCGTAGAGAAAAGACACTTAGGCAAGTGTGGCTTTAAGCATCCAAATAGCTTTTTGCAACTCACCTACTTTATCATCAGCATATCCTTGCGTTACATTATCACCGGCTTTTTCAGCCTCGCTTGAAAGATTTTCAAACGCTTTAAGGAAATATTCATAATCAGAAAGAATTGTTTTTAAAACTTCTTTTGAGCTAAAGCTTGTTTTGCTCTCCTCTTTGATTTTGGCAGCTTTTAACATATCTGCAAGTGTTACATAGGGCTTGCTACCGATTTGCAATACGCGCTCTGCAACATCATCAAACACATCGGCGTAATTTTCATAAATCTCTTCAGTAGCTTTATGTGTGGGGTAGAAATCCATACCTTTGACATTCCAATGGAGATTATGCACTTTGACATAAAACACTGCCGCATCAGCTTGAATTTGTTTCAAAATATCTACAACTTTACTCATTTTTAATCCTTAGTCTTAAAATTTTCCCTCACTCCTTATTAAGCTCCCTAATGTTGGGTAAGTGAGGGAATACTCATATTCTAGGATATTGAAGTAACTTCTAAGTAAATATCTTTTCAAAGTATTGCACAAATTTCCCCATTATGCGCATTTTGCTTGGTTTTTTCATAGTATCTCTACTTGACAAACATATATAAACTCATTATAATTACGCCTCTATTTGTTATTGGGGTATCGCCAAGCGGTAAGGCACCTGGTTTTGGTCCAGGCATTCAGAGGTTCGAATCCTTTTACCCCAGCCACTTTCTTCAATAATTTGCAAGATTCTTTGTATTTTTTGAAGCACTTGAAACTCATAGCTTACAACGCGGGATAGAGCAGTCCGGTAGCTCGTTGGGCTCATAACCCAAAGGTCGGGGGTTCAAATCCCTCTCCCGCAACCAAACTTCATAAATTTTGCCCCTGCTTGAAAATTACATAAATATTATGTTAAAATGCGCGTTTATTTTTGTTTTAATCCCAAAAAATGCGCTCATAGCTCAGCTGGATAGAGCAACGGCCTTCTAAGCCGTAGGTCAGAGGTTCGAATCCTCTTGGGCGTACCATATAAAATCAAAGTAGCTACTTCACAATTTTTAAATATCCAAAAAATTATAAAAGCATTGCCAAAAGCCCAAAGCGTCCGGTGATGCCCTCTCTGCGATAGGAGTAGAGATTGTCATTACAACAGCTACAATGAGGGTTTATCTCAATATGTTCTTGCTTAATGCCTAGATTCTCGCATTGTGCTTTTATACACGCAATTAAATCAAGTCTGTTATTTTTTATTACATTTTTATCAAAGCCGAGTTCAAATGCTTCCCTTTGCACCTCTTGACCCACTTCGTAACAGCACATACGAATGGACGCTCCCACATAAACCAGACAATCTGCTGCTTTTGTGCCATAAAGAGTGGTCATTTTTGCAAGAGTTTGTGGCATAATCCCATCAAATACACCCCTACGCCCCGCGTGTATTACTGCCATTACTTTTTTTGTATCATCATAAAGCAAAATTGGATTGCAATCTGCCGCCAATACAAGGCAAGCTCTATAAGGCATATGTGTAATAATTGCATCAGCTTCACCAAGACAAATACTATGAGGAGTTATTGTTTCGTTTCTTACCTCATAAAAATCATCTAAAGAAGATAAAATTTTTTCATCTAAAATTATACTTTGTGTGCTATGTATTTGATTGCAATAATAAAGGGTTGGCATAGTTTTTTGTTTATCCTTTAAAGTAAAAGTTCCTCTCTTCCAAAATTCACTTAGAAGAATATGATGATTACGCTCCACATTCAGTCTTTCATCGCCTACATAATAGCTTAAATTAAGTGCATCAAATATGCCTTCACTTACTCCGCCTAAACGATTGCTCAAGGCAAAATACACACTTTTATCCTTAAAAATATGACTTTGTAAGCTTGTATATAAAAACATAAATTCTCCTGTATATTTTGATAAGAATCAAATCATTTTATTGATGATAATAATAGAATTCTAGCGAGTAATTTCTTAAAGATTCTCACTCAATACAACACAAATAAGGAGGGTTTATGAAACAAGGCAGACAGAAACAGACCCCTCTTATGTCAAGTATTTTCGCTATTCTTCTCATAGCTATCGTCATTATTGCGTGTTATACATTTTGGCACGCCAAAGGAGCTTCTTATCTTAGCAATGATTCTGAAGCGTGCAATAATTGTCATATTATGAATGAAGTTTATAGTGATTATCTTAGCGCTCCTCATTCGCAGAAAATTGCAGGACACCCTCGAGCTACTTGTAATGACTGCCACTTGCCCCACAACTTTGTTTCTAAATGGATTGCCAAAGCTCAAAGCGGTGTAGGGCACGCTTATGCTTTTACATTCAAGCTTGATACATTACCTACCAACTTGAGCGCAAATCAAACAAGTAAGCAAATGGTGCAAAATAATTGTGTGCGTTGTCATATAGAATATGTCCAAAATGCAGTCAATCCTACGACTACACCCGGACATAACAATGCACTAAATTGTGTCTCTTGCCACGAGAGTGCAGGACATAAACGAGGCTTTTAACTTATTTTAAGGAGGAACAGATGCAAAAAAATAAAGGAATGCTACCCATACTTATCGTTGGAGCTGTTATTATTATTGTTGGACTTTTATGGCTTAACCAAGACATTTCATCAAAACAAGCAGAAAATACAGGTGTGATTTCAAAACAGCTTGTAGAGCTTACAGATGAGAATCCTACTTTTGACTTTTGGGGCAAAAATTTCCCTGAATACCTTGATATGTATCTCAAGGTAGAACACGAAACACCAAAATATACAAATTTTGGTGGAAATCTCGCATATTCAAAGTTGATTCGTTATCCACAATTAACAATACTATGGGCTGGGTATCCATTTAGCCTTGATGCAAATGAAGAAAGAGGGCATTTTTGGATACAGGTAGATCAAATGGACACTGCGCGCAACAATAAAGACTTTCTTAATGCGCACGGCTTTGCCAAATTTGGTGGGCAACCTGCAGCTTGTATGAATTGCCATAGTGGTTGGACTCCGTGGCTTATCAAAAATGCAGCAAATGGTGATTTTACCGCATTTAATAGCACAAAATATTGGACAATGATTAAGAATGTCCCCACTCGCAATGGTATTGAAGAAGGTTCTGAAGAGCACAGCGGACCACACGGCGGCAAAAGAATGGGTGTAACTTGTGCAGATTGTCATAACCCTGATGATATGAGTCTAAGAGTAGTTCGCCCTGCTCTTATTAATGCGCTTGTTGATAGAGGTTATCAAAAAGATGCAACACAAGGCATTAAAGCAGATAGAAAAGAAATGAGAACTCTTGTTTGCGCTCAATGCCACGTAGAATATTATTTCAAACCTACCGGAGAAAAAGTGAAGGTAATGGGAGAATCTATTGCGTCTGATTCAAGCAAAAAATGGTGGAATGGCACACAAAAAACTTATGATGAGTTTGAGCATTGGAGAGATGGTAATAAGGCAACGGAAATTGAAGTTGATGGTATCAACCTCACATTCCCTTGGAGTGCGTGGAAAAAAGATGAAGTATTTAGAATTGAAATGTTTGATGAACATTATGACGCAGTGCGCCCGATTTTCAAAGAAGATTGGACACATAAGGAAACTAAAGCACCTATGCTTAAGATTCAACACCCAGAATATGAAATGTTTAGTGGCGGTGTCCATGCAGCCAATGGTGTAAGTTGTGCGGATTGTCATATGCCCTATATAAAAGGTGCAGGTGGCAAGAAAGTAACTCAACACAATGTTACTTCTCCACTCTTTGATATTAACTCTGCGTGTAAAACTTGCCATACTCAATCAGAGGAATATCTTAAAAAGCAAATTGCCGATATTCAAAAATCAGTGGCGTTTGATTTAAGAAGTGCAGAATATGCAACCGTGAGCCTGATTTTTGATATTAAAAAGTTACGAGAAGAGCTTGGCAAACTCCCTACATATCAAAGTGAGGGCAAACCTGATGAAGCTAAAATCTCAAAAGCTCTTGCAGAGCCACTTGAACTTCATCGCCGCGGACAAATGAGAGGAGATTTTGTTGGAGCAGAAAACTCTACAGGATTCCATAATCCGCGTGAAGCAAGCCGTATGCTCCTTCAAGCTGTAGAAATGGCACGAATGGGGCAAACAAAATGCGTTGAGATTGCAAATGCAAATGGCATTAAAGGCTTTAAATCTTCTCATCTTGGATTTGATGAGATTCAGAAGTTTAATCCCGGAGAGATTGTATATAAAATTGATCTTAATGGACATACTGCAGGAGAACGTTATTATAAACATCACGAAATCAATGGTGAAGCACCCCAAGAGCTTTTAGAGCTTGACAAAAATACAAAGCCTTATAATTTTAGTGAAGTTGATAAAATCTCTGCAAGTGCCAAAAGCATAAAATAATCTTTCTTCCCTAGCCTCCATTTAAAATGGAGGCTAGGATTCTTCCTCTTGTGTTGAAACATTTATGTTATAATCACTCTATCTTGCCTCAAAGGAATCGCGATGAAAAAGTTAATTGCCATCATATTGGGTGTCGGTGCGCTCGTTGCCATAGGTTTAGGTATCGCTCTCTCACTCAAAAGCAAAGAAATTAAAGCACATTTAGAACAAACACTCAATGAAAACTTTGAAAGGATTATGGCAAATGATGCTTTGCTTAAAAGCTGGAAACCTTTTGTATGTGAAGGACTGATTAGAGTTAGCTGTTATAGCAAAGAAATGATTTTGGGTGAAAAAGATAAAGAGGGAATCTTTACACTCCATAATGCGGGATTTGATATTCATTCAATAGACAATAGCTCTCTTCAGGCTTCTTTTAAGATTAAAGATATTAAATGGAATCCAATAGAGCAAGCACAGGAAGAAGAGTTAGAATTAGCAAATCTTATGTCATCATCTATGCCTAAAAAACTTGAATGTGATGTTGCCCTAAAGCGAAATGAAGATAAATTATCTGAAAACATACAATGCAATATGAAAGCAGCTAATGCTACCTATGAGCTTAATAGCAAGGAAATCTACCAACATAGCACATTTAACACTCAAAATATGGCAAATATTTTGGAAAATTTTTATCTTAAAACAATGTTAGCTGCCGATAACGATACAAATGATGCCTATAATGATGTCAAATACGCATTTGATACTTTTATGCTCAAAGCTCACAATAATGGAGAGTTTAGTAAAGATATGTATAAACTCTACGAATTGCAAAGCAAACTACAAAAAATGCCTTATAGTCAAGAAGGTTTTGCCCAATATGCAAAAAATATCAATACACTTGCACTCATCGGCACAAGCCTTGTATTGGGCGATATTTATCACGAGGAAATGGTTACTTTTGGCAATGCTTTAGAATCATACCTTATAGGGCAAACTCACGAGCTAGGCATTCACTTAAGCCATCAACAAAATAAAGAGCTAGAATTTAAATCACTTGAAGATTTTGCACAAGATTCTAATCTTTCACATCTCTTTGGTGATTATACTCTTACAATCCTTTCAAAATAGTGGAACTTTATAGTGAAAAAAATAAGATTATCAGATTTTGCCAAAGAATTTGGCAAAGAGGCAAAATTTGCTTATGAGAAAGCTAAGGAAATGGGATTAAGTGTAAAAACACCTTCAAGCTCTCTGACACAAGAGGAGGCTGCTGCACTTTTTGAATATATCAATACAGGTGTAAATTCTTATGTGCCTACAAACAAAGGCAAAGATAAAAAGGCAGTCACGAAATCCTCACAAGATGCTTCATACCAACGCAACGATAAAAAAGGGAAAACAGGCATAAAACGTCTTTATAATGCTTTCTTTTTCTCACTTGATGGAATCAAGGCTGCGTGGCAAGAAGAAGAGGGCTTTAGGCAAGTGCTAAGCATAGGCATTGTGCTAAGCATTGTGGCATTTTTTATAGCACAAACTTGGCAAGAGCTTGTATTGCTCATCTTGCCCTGTGTGCTTTCTATAATTGTTGAACTCATCAATTCCGCAATTGAAAATGCCATTGACTTTACAAGCCTTGAGATTCACCCACTTGCCAAAAAAGCAAAAGATATGGGCAGTGCAATACAGCTTATTGCTTGTCTTTTTGTTGCTTTCGTGTGGGGAAGCTATCTACTCAATCGCTTTATATTCTAATTACGCTTTTAATATTTTTGTATATTTTTTGCATAGCAAATAATCTCTGGGCGATACTCAAAATGCATCGTATCATAATGCCACCATCGCCCTCCCCATATAAACCCCTCCTCCTCAAAAGCTTGGACAATCTCTAGGGGAATCTGATTCTCATATTGATATTCATTGCGCTCCTTTTTATCCCATAGCCAATATTTAGAAAATTGTGTGTTAATATCAAGGGCAATACCAAAGCTATGAGGACTAAGATTAGGAGAATCTGCGATATTGCGCCAATAAAATGCGTCTTGGTCGCTCAAAAATTGATAGTATGCTTGTGGGAGATTCTCAAGTCGGTGCATTACACGCTCAAAAGCCTTATCTACACCATTTGCAGTAGTTACTACAATGAAACTCTTATCAAAACGTTGTTTAAACCACGGCAACTTTACAAGATGTGCATTTACTTCCTCTTTTGAATGTCCATAAATTGCTTTATAAAACCCTAAATGGCGTATGCGTGAAGTATCTTCATTGGGATTGAGCACATAGCCTTTAAGCGGATAAGGATAGGTAAAAGCATCATTCATATCAGGATTTAGAATCTTCTCATCATAAGTCTTTTCCAACCCATCGTCCCATACAAAACTACTTCCATTTTCAAGCACCACTTGATTATCAGCTATTCTTACTACTTGCGGATAATATCGCTTTACGCATTCTTGTGCAAGAGTATCAATAACCTGCCCTGCATTCAAATATATATATAACATACACAAACATAGTATTACTCTTTTCATTTCTTATCCGCCTGTTTGATGACTTGAAATGCTAAGATTATACCCTTTTAGAATTTATCTTCTGCTTTAGGTTTATAGAATTTCTGCAACCAATCATCTATAGGTGCGATAAAACGATAAATTGCAGGAACAATGAGCAAACTCAAAAACATTGAAAACAGCAAGCCCCCGATAATACAAATCCCCATAGGCGATTTCATACCAGCACCTGAGCCCGAAGAAATAGCAAGAGGTATCATACCAAAAACCATAGCAATGGTCGTCATCAAAATCGGGCGCAAACGCGATTCTCCAGCTAAAATAAGAGCCTCATCAGTGCTATATCCTTCTTTACGCTTTTCATTCGCCACATCAATAAGCAAAGTAGCATTTTTGCCCACTAAGCCCATAAGTATCATAAGCCCCATAAGCGAAAACATACTAAAAGGCTGCTGCACAACAAAAAGTGCAATAAATGCTCCAGCAAAACTAAAAGGCAAAGTCATCATAATAACAACAGGTTGCAGGAAAGATTCATAAAGGGCAGCAAGGATAAGATAAATTAATACAATCGCTGTTAAAACTGCAACAAGAAAGGCTATCATCATTTCTTGCGCATTTTCAGCCTCACCTTGAAGCCTAAAGGTTGCCCCGGGCTCAAGCCATTGAGTTTGTTTTTGTGCAGTTACACTCATCATATCACCCAATGAAATATCAGAATCTTTGAGAGGGTAGGCATATATCGTAACACTTCGCTGCCTGTCAAATCGCGAAATCACCGAAGGAGCAGTAGTATGCTCTATTTCTACAAGTCCCTCTACAAACATCAACTCACCCTTACTATTTCTTACCTGCAATTTTTTAATATCATTAAGCGAGATTCTATCATTATCGGGCACACGAATCGTAATATCATATTCCTTGCCTCTATCTTTAAAATACCCAACAATCGCCTCACCAGAAAATGCCCCTCGCACGACATTTCCAATATCTTGCGCATTTACTCCATATCTATCAGCATTCGCACGAAGCACTTTGAGACGATATTCAGGCAAATCATCAGAAGTATTAAGGTGAATATTCGTAACCTTACCAGCCAACTTTGGGTCAGTTTTTAAAAGATTTATGAGATTATCCTTTGTTTTATTCAGAATTGCGCCATCAGGCGCAAGAATCGCCACTTGATAAGGTGAATTATCTCCTCCACCAAAATCTGATACTTCAGATGTTGAAATGACAAATTCTTTCCCCACTGCACTTGATTTAAGTTGCGCTCCTATATCAGCCATAATTTTAAACTGCGATTCTTTATTTGCGCGCTCTTTTTTGGGTTTGAGTTTTGCATAAATCTGCGCCTTAAAAATCGTCTTTTGGTCAGTGTATCCAATCTGCAAAGTCGTAAAATCAATATCTTGATGAGCCATTACAATATCTTGCAATTCATTTGTTTTTTCTTTCATTGCTGTCATACTCGTGCCCGGCTTAGTTTCCATAAACACTTGAAATTCGCCCTTATCATCAGGGATAATAAATTCCATACCAAGCTTTGCTATGAGTGTGAGAGAAAGAAAGAATATACCAAAAATACCCGCAATAACTTTGATTCTATTGGCAAGCACAAAGGCTAAAGTTTTTACATAATACGCATCAAGCTTTTTGAAAAATGGTTCTGTGCGATGATAGAATTTTGAGTGTTGGGGATTTACTACAATAGATGAAATCATCGGAATAATTGTAATCACAACAATATATGAAATACCAATTGCTGCAGCCACGGTTATACCAAAGCTTTGGAAGAATCTCCCTACGATTCCGCTCATACTCCCGACAGGGATAAACACAGATAAAAGCATCGCCGAAATAGCAATGAGTGCAAAGCCAATTTCACGCACACCCTCATAAGCTGCTTCACGCTTACGCATACCCTGCTCAAGCTTTTTGTGGATATTTTCAATCACAACAATCGCATCATCTATGATAATCCCAATCGCAAGAGCCACTGCAAGGAGTGTGAGCATATTTAAAGAAAATCCAAAAAAATTCATTAATGCAAAAGTCCCAAAAATAGAAATGGGAATACTTATGGCTGAAACAAGCGTAATAGTCGCACTTCGCAAAAAGAGAAACACCACAGATACTGCCAAAAATACACCTAAAACCACATCAAACTCCACCGAAGAAATTGCGGCACGCACATTTTTTGTCGTATCTTTAAAAAGCTTAATCTCATATTCAGGGCTTATAGATTCTATTTGCGGCAGCACTTTCATCACCGCATCGGCAATAGCAATATCATTCGCACCCGAGATTTTTTGCACCTCAAAAATCACACCCGGAGTTTTATTAAATGATGCAAAAGTCTTATCCTCTTCAATGCTATCTTCAATCGTAGCAATATCAGCCAATCTAATGCCCTCTTTAATGCGAATATTGCCTATATCACTCACATCAGCACTTTGAGCATCAGTTGTTATAGCCCATTCCTCCAATGTCCCAATAAGCTTCCCACCATCAATTTCTAGATTCTCTAATCCCACTTTATTAGCAATATCTGTATAAGTTATGCCATATTTATTCAGAGCGCTAGGACTAGCGAAGATTCTAATTTGTCGCTCCCTATGCCCTCTCATCTCAACGCCACCAACACCCGAGATTTTTTGCAATAAAGGCTTGACATTATCTTTAGCGTGGCGCATCATTTCAGCAGGAGTTACCTTATCACTTGTGAGAAAAAGAGAGATAATAGGAGCAGAGGAGCTATCAAATTTATAAACTGCTGGACTTTTCACTCCAGAATCAAGCTGCACCGTGCCCACTTTATCTCGCACATCATTGACCGCATCACTCAAAGGCTTTTCAAGCTCAAACTGCACAATGACGACACTTGAATTACGCGCTGAACTTGAAGTTACTTTTTTGAGTCCATCAATACCCATAATCGCTTCTTCAATCTTATCTGTTACTTTTGTCTCTACAATCTCCGCACTTGCACCCGGATAAGCTGTGATAACCACTGCCACAGGAAAGTCAATATCGGGGAAAAGCGAAGTTGGCATTTTAAATACGCCTAAGAATCCAAAAAACAAGATAGCAAAGGCAAACATTAAAGTTGATATAGGACGAGTAATGGCAAATTTATACATTATTTTGTCCTTATGTAGCCATCACCAAATGTGCCCGGAATGATGTCTTTTACCACCGCTTCAGCCTTTACCTTACGCGTACTTGTGCTTGCAGTGGGGTAGATTTTGCTTATTGTTGTGTGTAAATCTTCCTTGCGCCCATCAATGCGGAAATCAAATCTATCACCCACTTTGACTTTGCTTATATATTTAAAATCAAATTCCAAAACAAGCTTCACATCTTTACTGATGATTCTAAAAAGATTTGTGCTTTGCGCACTTACACCATCGCCAAGCTCAACCTCTTTGGAAGCTATCACACCATCAAATGGTGCTTTTAGCTGTGTTTTACTTAAAACCGCCTTTTGATAGCTATAATCTGCCTCAAGTTTTTTGTATTCTGAAAGGTATCTATCAAGCGTATTTTTATCTACTGCCCCACCAGAGCGTTTATACCTCTCCCACTGCTTTTTGGCAAAAATATATTGTTGTTCAACAGAATGCACTTGAGCGATAATATCTTGATTAAAAAGATTAAGAAGCAAATCTCCTGTTTGCACCTCACTGCCCACATCAACAAAAATATCAGAGACAATGCCACTTGTAGCAAGATTTAAATTAGCATCTTTGATGGCTTCAGCGTTAAAAATCGCATACACATCTTCTGCCCACATTGAGTGAGCAAACAAAATCCCCACTACTATACCTAAAACCTTTTTCATCTCTCTCCTCCTTTTTGCACTATTCAATATGCTGCTGCAAATCTTGTCCGCTATAATAAATATAATATGCTTTTTGCATTTCATAATTATTGAGTGCTTGGTTATAAGTTGATTCTGCTTCAAATTTTTTTGTCAAAGATTGAAGATAATCTACAAAATTGAGAATCTGTGCATCATATTTTTTTGCCACATTTTCAAATGCAATATTTGCTGAACGCAATGCCGCTTCAGAGGCTTTAATCTTTGCTACGGCAATCTCAAGGCTTTTGCGATACATTTTTTCATCTTTTTTTTGCTCTTCTTTTTTATAAGCAAGCTCTTTAAGGGATTTGAGATAGCCAAGTTGAGCTGCTTCATACTGCCGATAAGTCGTCAGCGCGTCAAGGTGGATAGTTGCGTTAATCATAATTTGATTCTGATTGAGTGGAAATTGACGCTGTAACATAGGCAACATTTGAGTAGGACCACCCCCACCCCATTGAGTTAAATCTTCTTTAAAACTAATCGCTCCGGGCTTAGTAATATCACTATTGACTATATAGGTATCACTGATACTTAAAATAGGCAAATAATTAAATTGTCGTGCCTGATATTTTGCGCTCAATGCTTGGAAGTTAAGCATATTCAAATCGTGGCGATTTTCATCAAGTGTAAAAAGTGGGGCTTTAATATTTTTGCGTTCAAGCTCTTGCACCTCTGTATTTGCAAGGAGTGAAAGCATAAGTTTGTTTTTTTCAATCTCCATTTTGATATTTTCAATATCGTGCTCGGTAGCAAGTGCTTCTGCGCGCAAAGATTCTACATCATCAATAGTCGTAAGCCCTGAATTAAAAAGCCTCTCCACGCGTTTAATATTAGATTGCAGCTGAATACGCTTTTGGTCTAAGCTCACAAGCTGGGCACGATTAGTAAAATAACCATAATATTGCTCAATCACACTTAAGAAAAGCTGGTCTTTTGTATTTTCCCTATCCTCAATGCTTGCACGATAGAGAGAGCCTTTTTCGCGCACTTTGTTATAAGTTTTAAACCCGCTAAAGACTTCCCAATTTCCCTTTATGCTCCCTGTATGAGTTTTCATACGCATACTTGGATTATCCGTATCTTGGTATTGATAAGCTCCATCAAGAGTGGGCAAAAATTCCCCCCAAGCTGCCCTACTTGTCGCTTGAGCTTGTAAAATCGCCAAATCTTTGGCTTCAAGATTATAATTTTTCTTTGCCCCCTCAATAAGCTCCACAAGCGTAAAAACTCTACCGCTAGATTGTGTAGATTCTGTATTTTGTGCCTTATCTTGCACTTGGACAAGATAAGGCACAGAATCTTGTGGTGCTTGTTGAGCATTCAAGAGAGAGAAAAATCCCAATGTAAGGATAATTCTTTTCATAAGCTATACTCCTTGTTTATTATCAATTTGTATTTTAAGGCTGGTATTGTAACTCAATTTTGTAAATAGAGTTGCATATGCAACTATATTTTCTATTATTTTGTAATACGTGAAGGGTGAGTGTAAATATTAAGCGTATCGCCACGTGCAAAACCTACAAGAGTAACGCCCAAAACCTGTGCAGATTGAATCCCCAAATATGTTGTAGCAGAACGTGAAATCACTATGGGAATATCACTCATTGCGGCTTTAATCACCATTTCCATTGACAAACGTCCGCTTACAATAAGTATTGCCTCACTCATATCAAGTGAAGCAAGTCTTGCCCTGCCAATGACTTTATCAATGGCATTATGACGCCCAATATCTTCGCTCACAAGTATCTCTTTACACACGAGCATTGCCTTATGCACACAACCTGTGCGCTCAAAAAGCGCACTTGGCTGATTAAATTCATCAAGGAGTTTAAAGATTGTGTGTGTATTTACGCGCATATTTGAAGCAATAAACTTTTGGATAATCTCTCCATCAAAATTTGCACTTACTCCAACACAACAGCCTGTTGTTAGAGTTTTTTCTTTATGGAGGTGATTGAGCCTATCCTCTTTAATATGAGCATTCATATACACACTCAAGCCATCAGAGGCAGTTTCAAGCGAGATAATATCATTCACGCTTTCTAATACACCCTCATTCATCAAAAATCCTACCAAATGAGCATCTTGATGATAGGGCAAACTCATCACAGAAAGAAGCTTCGTGCCATTGAGATAAAATGCTATGCGTTGCTCCTCAATGATGTCATCTTCGCACACTTCCAATGAACCATCACGCGAGAGCCTTGCCATACGCATCTGATGCACAAAGTCGCCCACTTACTCTCCTAATGCTTTATGCGCATAGAATCTAACTTGCCTTGAGCCTTTAAATCCTTATAATAAAGACTATGGAGCATAGAAAGCTCTTCCTCGCCCATTTTACCATTAAGGATAGATTCTATCGCTCCTTCAATAGCAAAAACTGCCATATAAATGTGAGTAATCAAAAGTGCAATGATGGCAAAGCCCATAACATTGTGTAAAATTGCTAAAATGCGCAAGGTATTAATATCTGTGCATTGAAAAAACATTACTGCACCACTAAAGACCATTACACCACCGCCGAGCGTAGCGACCCAAAACCACATTTTTTGCCCTGCATTAAACTTATGAGCTGGAATTTCACGATTGACTTTATCAAGATAACCCCCAAGCATCATCATCCATTTAATATCGTGAGCTTTAAAAAGACAATCTTTTGCCCACATAAGCAACATTAATGTGCCAAATACCGCAAAGAAGATTGTAGCAAAGCCATGCACATCGCGAGCAAAGCGAATAAGTGCGCCACCGCCGAGCTTATCACCAAAAACCATCATAAGCCCTGTAAGACACAACATCACAAAAGGCACAGCTGCACACCAATGCACAACGATATTGTATTTAGTAAAAACAACCAAAAAGCTATTATGTGAATAATGCCGCTTGCCTACAAGTTTATAATGCCCATAAAATGCCATAGGCACAAAAATGACAATCAACAAGAAAATCAAAGCAAAATATTGCTCCTGCAAGATTGTAAAAAGCTCACCCCAACCAAAAGAATTGGGTGAATCCACACCCCAACCCTTAATCGCAGCAATTTCTGGTCCTCCATAAAGATGGGGATTAGCCCTATCTGCTGGTGCAATGAGTGCGTTATTTCCGCTTATAACCTCTGCATATTGTTTGCCACCCTCTTGTGGGACACTTGGGTCAGCAGCAATTACAAAAGCACAAAGACTTGCTACAATCAAGCAGATTCTAAAATACCATTTCATAGAATCCTCCTTAATCCTCATAAGCGGTTTTCCACACATTAGGCACAGCATTGGGAATATTTTCGCCTTTTGTGCTTGCACGATGTGTAATAATATGTGAGAGTTGCTCACCACTTCCAGCTAGTAATGCCTTTGTAGAGCACATAGAAGCACACATTGGCACTTTGCCTTCAGCTATACGATTTTGCCCATAGAGCTTGTATTCTTCTGTGCTATGAGTTTCTTCGGGACCACCAGCACAGAATGTGCATTTGTCCATAGCACCACGTGAGCCAAATACATCAGATTTGGGAAATTGTGGAGCTCCAAAAGGACAAGCATAAAGGCAATAGCCACAGCCGATACAAGTTTTTTTATCGTGCAAAACAATACCATCAGCGCGAATATAAAAACAATCCACAGGGCAAACCTTTGCACAAGGTGCATCAGCACAATGCATACAAGCAATAGAAACTGCACTCTCTTTGCCTACTACACCTTCATTGAGGACAACAACGCGTCTGCGATTAACGCCAACAGGCAAATGATGAGCCTCTTTGCAAGCTACATCGCACCCGTGGCATTCAATGCAACGATTTGTATCGCAATAAAATTTTATCCTTGAGAAATGCTCAAGGTTTTTTGGAATCGTATTACTCATTTTTTATCCTTTTATTACGCTTTTTCAATGCGGCATAAACCACATTTTGTTTCCGGACAAGCAGAGTTGTAATCATATCCATAACTGCTAATCATATTTGCCGATTCGCCTATTGCATAAGGTTTTGTGCCTTCTGGATATTTATCAAGTCGCGATTCTCCTTGGTCCATACCAGAGAAATTTTGAGGCAACCAAATACTATTTTCATCTACTCTTGTGGAAATTTTCGCAGGGACAAGGATTCTGCAACCATTTGTTCCATATATCCACACCAAATCGCCATTTTTTACATTAAGCTCTCCAGCTTTATTTGGGTGAATCTCCACAAACATTTCTCCCTCTACTTCGGCTAAATATTTCGCACTACGCGTTTCTGCTCCTGTCCCCATATGAGCCACTAAACGCCCGCTAAGCATATTGATAGGAAATTCTTTTACCCAATCTTTTTCCTTTTGGCGCGAAACATACTTCACATTAGCGCGGAAAAGATTTGGCTTATCTGGAAAACTTGGATATTTATCTACCAAATCCCCTCGCACAGAGTGCAAAGGCTCACGATGCAATGGAATCTTATCATACCAATTCCATACATTTGCTCTTGCTTTTCCATTGCCATAAGGACATAATCCCGCTTCTAGTGCTTTTTCTACCAAAATATTATTGCCTATACCCAAAGCAAAAGTGCTTCCCTCAATCGCTGCTTTTTCAGATTCTGTAAGTTTAATCCCTAAAGATTCTGCATTTGCTGCAGTTACAGGAGCGTGTCCGCCGCTATGTTTTGCATTAGGCAAACTTCTGGAAGTGAGCATACTTTGTCCATCTGGACTTGTAACACCCCAATTCACGCGGAATCCCATACCTCCACGCATAACAGGAATGCTATCATTATACATTACAGGGGTGCCGGGGTGTTTATCACTCCAACAAGGCCAAGGTAGCCCATAATAATCTCCCTTAAACTCTCCTGTGCCTTCCAGCGTTACTTTATCAAATAAATGCCAATTTTCTTGGTGAGCTTTTAGCCTCTCTGGACTCATACCTTGCAACCCAATGCTACGAATACTTTGGGTAAGCTCAGTAGTTGCGTCCTCTGGCCACATAAATTGCTCTCGCCCTTTTGATTTTGCTATATCATAAAGTCGCCATTGCAATTCTTTTAAGAATCCTAGTCTATCGGCTAAACCAAAAAGGAACTCCTCATCAGGTCGGCATTCAAAGAGTGGTTCCATTACTTTAGAGCGCCATTGATAGCTACGATTTGTTGCTGCGACACTTCCGCTTGTCTCCATTTGCGAAGCTGCTGGAAGCATAAAAAGATTATCGCTTCTATCACTATAAATTGCCAAGTCATTGACATAAGGATCAACAAATACTACCAAATCCAACATATCCATTGCCTTTTTTTGCAAATCAAGCAAAGAAACCGTTGTCATACCTGAACCAATCACAACAAGAGCACGCAATTTTGTGCCACCATTATTTGCAGCATTTTCCTCATCTAGCACACCAAACTTCCAAGTAGAATGGGCAAAACCGGTTTTACCCATCATTTCTGCATCTTTGAAGCGAGAAAGCATCCATTCATACTCAACGCCCCAATGCTTACAAAAATGTCGCCAAGCAGGCTCGCCTAACCCATAATATCCGGGCAAAGAATCTGCAAGGTTGTTCATATCTGAAGCTCCCTGCACATTATCGTGCCCTCTTAAGATATTCACGCCTCCGCCATTTTTACCAATATTACCCAAAAACATTTGCAAAATAGGCATAATTCTTGTATTGCTTGTGCCAATGGTATGTTGTGTAAGCCCTTGATTCCAAATCAAACTTGCAGGTTTTGCCGCTGCCATTTCTTCAGCAATATGTCTAATTTCATCAGCTGGGATTCCACAAATATCTGCTGCCACTTCTGGTGAGAATTTTTGTGCCTCTTTGATAATATCCTCATAGCCATATACTCTCTCTTTGAGGAATTGTTCATCATAAAGCTTTTTAGCAATAATATGATTGAGCAATCCATAAGCAAAGGCTATATCTGTCCCGCTGCGGATTCTATGAAATTCATCACATTTAGCTGCAGTTTTTGTAAAACGCGGGTCAATGCACACAAGCTTTGCACCTTGCTCTTTAGCGCGCAAAATATGCACCATTGATACAGGGTGATTGACTGCTGGGTTTGCTCCGATGACTAAAATATATTTTGAGAACATCATATCGCCAAGATGATTTGTCATACCACCATACCCGAATGTATTCGCCACACCGGCGACTGTTGGGCTGTGTCAAACTCTAGCGCAATGATCTATATTATTTGTCCCAAAAAATGCTGCAAACTTACGAATGTAATAGCTTTGCTCATTAGAACATTTTGCACTTCCTAAAAACATCACCGCATCAGGACCGCTTTCTTCTCTAATTTGCTTAAGCTGTGCAGCGATTTTATCCATTGCCTCATCATATTTAAGTCTTGTCCATTGTCCATTTTCTTTTGCCAAAGGATAGCGCAATCTTGTTTCGCTTCTTGCTCTATCAATTAAATCTGCACCTTTGCAACAATGCCCACCTTGTGAAATTGGGTGGTCTTGTGCCACTTCTTGACGCACCCATACGCCATCTTGCACTTCAGCAATTACACCACAACCTACAGAGCAGTGTGTGCAAATGGTTTTAATTTTTTGAGCTTGTGGATATTTTTCCTTAAGCTCTGCCTCACTTGCTGACCTAACAATTTTCTCACCCTCATTTCCCAAAGCACTGCTTACACCAGCCACAGAAGCCAATGCAGAGAGCTTGAGGAATGAACGCCGAGCATTGCGTCTATTGTTTGCCTCGCTCATTTTCACTCCTTATTTATTGTTTATTTGGCAACTGAAAAATAAGTTTGCCAATATTTCGTATCATCACGATACAACACTTCTTGCTTTTTGCTCTTGCCTCTGATGACTTCTTTTTGTGCGTGTTCTCCAGAACAACCAGTCAAACTAAGAGAGCCTATCGCAACCACAGCACCACCTACTCCAGCAGTTTTTAAAAACTTACGCCGAGTTTGATTGCTTTCTTGCATTTTAGACATATAGCCTCCTTTTTTTGACTTTGGGATAAACCCATTTGAACCCTTTATGTTAAGAGCTCAAATCAACTTACCCCCTAATACTAAAGAATCTTCATTTTAAACTCCGCTCCACATTTAAAAAACTCTGCAATAAATAGCCCACACTTGCATAATAACTCAAATCCTCTCTTTGAATAAGTGCATCTACAACAAAATCCCCTAAAGGAATCACTAACTCATTTACAACTTGGACGCTCAACGCTCTGTCTCCCTCATTGGGAGAGAGCAAAAGATACCGCATTAAAAGCAACAAAAAGCCTAAGTGCTCCTCACTTTCTTTACATTCTTGAGTATTGAGCCTAAAAGTGCTTTGTTTAGTAAGAGTCCGAGCTTGAAGTAAAGCCTTGCCATTCAAATGTCCCTCAAGGTAATGGGAGAGATAGAGCATTATTTGAGAATTGCTCATCTCTTTTTTTTCTTTTTTATTCTTTTGAGGCAATGGCACATTGTCTTGAGGCACAGCAAAAGGCAAGATAAAAGTATGCGTATATTCGCGCAGAATCTGCTCTATACCCTTACGCTCTAACTCACTCTCTAAAAGCTCAAAATGCACACTATCTCGCTCATCAAGGATATTTTCTTTTAAAATTTTTACTTGTTTTAACAACACGTTTGAGCGCTCACTTAATAATTCATACAAAAATAATCCTGCAAAAAAATCATAATATAATGCTCTTGCATTTGCTACGGATTCCAAAACATCTCGTGCCATTAATGCGCTCCCTCAAACATCACTTTTACCTTGCAATCCGCACAGCATTCTAAAGTTTTAAGCTTAAGAGTATCGCTGCCAAAAGCAGGGGCAAGAATACCCTTAATTTTTTCAATACTTTTACGCGTAGCAAAAATTTTATCACATTCTACACATCTAAAGGGTTCATCAGCTGCAATTTTAGTATATTCAAAGCTTTGTGGAATAAGATTGAGTATGTGAGATTCTATACTTAAGACTTTTTCGGCACAACTTGCCACACAATACCCACAATCCGTGCAGAGTGAGGATTTATAAAGCAACTCAAATGATGAATTATTGTTAATCAGGGCATTTGTGTTGCACGCTTCTACGCAACTAAGGCACATTGTGCAGTTTTGTGCATCAATACCCACAATACCAAAGCCCTTAATTGCCACTTTGCCATATTCTTCTTGCTTAATCCAAAAACGCATACGTTCAGCAAAAATATCTTTGCTGCTCTCCTTGCTTGTGGGTGTATAAATATAGTGGCTTTGCGTAAGTGGTGCAATCTCATCTAAACACGAAAGAGCATCTTCTTGGTAGAAAAAAATCGCCTCTTTATCAAAAATGCGCTTATAGATAGTATTGATAGATTCTACCTCATCGTGTATATGCTCTCCTAAAGGCGTATAAACCACAACAGATGAGCTACTCTCTTGCAAAAGTGTAAGGAAATAAGTGCTATTAAGCATATCTGGCACTTCTAACACAAAAGGCAGGAGTAAGGAATTATGCTTCCTAAGTGCGCGAAAGTTATGAGTAAAATGGGGCGATTCAAAATCTGACCTTGCTATTATAAGTGGTATGCGCCCTTTATAAAGTCGTGCTTTATAAGTAAAGGCTTCCAATCCATCGCCTTCGCGTTGCATACTTCCTGTGGGACACACACTCACGCATTTACCACAAGCAATACAATCAATCGGGGAGAGCTGCAATATCTTTAGAGAATCATCGCTACTTACACCCATAGTTGGGCATATATCAACACAGCTATGGCAAATATTATCGCCATTTGGCAATGTCCGCCTTCCCTGATATTGGCAATGCAATGGGTCAAAGACAATATGGCGACTATAAGCTTGCTCCCCACATAAAGAAAGCAAAACTTGCAACATTGAATCTGCGCTGTCATACATATTTGGTGTATGCACACCTTTAAAATGAGGGAGATTCTCAAGTGGAGCAAATGAAACTACTTGCGAAGTAGTAATTTCATCAATCTCACCTTGAGCGTTTTTGAAATATAATTTAAAATCTCCAAGATGTCCGCTAAGACGCACAAAATCTTGTGGTAAAAGATGAAGCACCTCAAGTGCAGTATGTTTTTCATTGACACAAAGTGCTAAAAATTCATCGCATAACTCTCCATAGCCTATTACCACACAATGTGGCGTAACTATGCTTAAAATATCTTTGCTAAAAGAAGTAAAATCAAGCGTGAGCTCATTGCATTCTTGCAGGATTTCTAATTCTTCATTGCTTAAAATTTCATTGATTGTGTCTTTCATCTTTACCTTACTTTCTTCATTGCGATTATTCCCAAATCTTATGCAATATAATACTTCACTTCAGCAAAAATTAAAGCATTTTTTAACCCAAATACTTTTATATAATTTACAACATATCGGTTTTTGTAACACTCTTGCACAAGTTTATCTCTTTATCATCAAATGTTACAATGCAAGAAAGTTTTGCACTATACACCTTCCTTGCTCTTGTAGGATAGATTCAGGGTGGAATTGCACGCCATAGCTTTGATAATCTCGCGCTTTAAGTGCGAGGAGCACTCCGCTTTCACTATACCCTAATGCTTCACACTGCCCTAATTTACTCACATAGAGCGAATGATAGAGAGCAACTTTTACCCCCTGCCTGATACCTTTAAACAAAGGGTGTGGAGTAAAATAAAAATGTGCATTTTTGCCGTGTGTGGGATTTGCAAGAGAAATAACCTCTCCCCCAAAGGCTTGAGCGATACATTGATGTCCCAAACAAATACCTAGAATCTTCTTCGTTGGCGCAAAATGCCTAATCGCATCAAGACACACACCTGATTCTAAAGGGTGGCTCGGACCCGGAGAGATAATAAGATGAGCGATAGAATGCTTTTCACAAAGCTGCTCTAATGCCAATAAAGATATATCATTTGGCACGACAAGAGCCTTTGCACCACATTGCTTGAGCAAATAAAGCACATTGTAAGTAAAAGAATCATAATTATCAATCATTAGCACTTTTGGTGCTTTATGCTTTTGTCTATTCATTGTGTCTTCATTTATCAAGCTGCACCTGCACTATGCCACGCACAGAATTTATGCAGTAGATTGTCTGCGCTTTTGCAAGATGTTTATGTGTTAAAGTTTTTGCCTCTATCGCTCCACTTTGGAGTAATACTTGAGCCAAAGTGCCACTAAGCAACCCACTTTTGCGCTTTGGCGTATAGAATCTCCCCTCTATCTCAAGCACGATATTGCTTCGCGCACCCTCGCATAGCTCACCCTTTTGGTTACAATAGAGCACATCAAATACCGCGCCAGATTCTATAAGTTTTACAGAATCTGCAAAATGTGCTCTTTGTGTGCTTTTGTGGCGTAAAAAGAGATTATGAGAATCTTGCCTATATGCAGAGAGAATTACACGAGTAGAGCGATGAGGCACAAAAGGTTTGATTACAAGATTCAAGCTGCCATTTGGCAAGAGGCTTAATCGCAATATTGCACGCTCTTGTGGCATTTGTTGTTTGCAAAATGTAAAAAATACCTGTGCTTGTTTCACACAATCTCGTTGTGCCAAGCTCTCAATGTGCGGAAATACAAGATGCGAAAATGTAAGATGTGGCACATAAGATTCCCTAAAAGATGTAACAAATGAGACAAGATGGGTAACATCAAAACCACATTGACGAGCAGAGCGCAAAAGTCGTTCTAAATGCTCTTTTAAAAGAAAAATGCGTCCATTATCAAAAAGCATTGTCTCAAAGAGTGCAAAAGATTCTAAAGGAATGGCTTGTAAGAAATGAGTTTTAAGCGCAAGTTCGGCATATTCACTCTCGCATACAGAATCCCACACTACCCCACTTCCCACACCATAGCGATAAAAATCCTCTTTTGTAGATTTAAAAAGTGTGCGAATAGGCACACAAAATGACATTTTCTTAGCAGAAATCACGCCCAATGCACCGCAATACACACCCCTTTGGCGAGATTCTAAACTCTGAATAATCTCCATTGTTTTAAGCTTTGGCGCACCCGTAATGCTACCACAAGGAAAAAGCGCACAGAAAATATCGCGCAATGAAGTGTGCTTGGAGATTTTGCCCTGCAAAGTAGAAACCATTTGAAAAAGCGTGGGATAGCTCTTTATCGCGCAGAGATTCTTTATATGTAAGGAATTAGGCTTGATAATCTTGCTTAAATCATTGCGCAATAAATCTACAATCATCATATTTTCGCTACGATTTTTTCTATCTTGCTGCAATGTGCGCTTTTGCAGAGAATCTAACGTATGGATTTTTGCCCTTTTTATCGTGCCTTTCATCGGTTGGGCAGTAATTGTGCGATTTTTTACCTTAAAGAAAAGTTCGGGCGAAAAGCAAAGAATCTCACCAAAGGTATTTTTGATATATGCCTTATATGCGGTGTTTTGGCGCAATAGAATCTCCTTAAAAAGCTGCTTGGAGCGCACTTTGGAGTAAAGCTTTAACTCTTGGGTATAATTAATTTGATAACTCTCGCCTTTTAAAATATACTCTTTAATGCGCTTAAATGCGCTCTTATAACGCTCATTATCAAGCCCTTGTAAAGCAAAGAGTGAGAATGGCGTATGATGTGGCATTTTGAGATTTTTACATTTGTGCCTTTGAGTGAAATATGCAAAATACAGCAATGGCTGCTTGTATGGAGATATTGTAGTCTTTAAATGCCTAGAGAGATGAATATATGCCTTTGCCTGATAGGCTTGGAGCAACACGCCCGCCTCATAAGTCATATAGCCGACAAAATAGCCTTTGGGCTTGGATTTGAGGGTAGATTCTATACATTCAAGTGCGCTTAAAACTCCTTGCACATCAAAGGCAATGAGCTTTCTTGTAGGATTTTTATATTTAAAATTGCCATAAATCATCGCATAATGCTACCTTAGAGCATTAAATATTTGAAAAATTTAGGGAGAGAGTATTATTCCCTATTTTAAGCAGTAGATAGAATTTGGCGACAAGAGTTTGATTATACAAACTCAATAAATGCCATTTGTGAAGCATCGCCTCGGCGCAGTCGTGTGCGCTGGATTCTTGTATATCCACCATTGCGCGAAGCATATTTAGGCGCTAGTTCTGTAACAAGCTTTTTTGTAGCTCCCTTATGTTGCAAATATGCAAACACATAGCGATGCGCATTCAAATCTCCACTGCGCGCTGTTGTAATAAGCTTTTCAATATAACTTTGCAATTCCTTTGCCTTAAAAACGCTTGTTTCAATCTTGCCATATTCAATAAGTGCGATAGCAAGATTCTTAAGCAATGCCTTGCGATGGGCTGAAGTCCGCCCTAATTTCCTATATCCGTGTCTATGTCTCATTGTTTTGCTCCCAACTAATTATTCTTAATCTTTGCTAACTTACGATTAAGCATTAGCAAAATATCATCAGCAATCTCCCCACCAACAGGGTATCCAAGCTCATAAAGCTTTTCAGCAATTTCATCATAAGATTTCTTACCCATATTTTTGATATTTTTAAGCTCGTTCTCACTCATAATCACAAGCTCACCTACATATTTTAAACCAGACCTATCAAGGCAATTAAAACAACGCGCACTCAAGCTGAGCGTGTCTATTTTAATCATCAAAGTTTTAAGCTCTCCAGAATCTTCAGAAATATTCCTTGCGCTATTAGAAGCAGCGCTTAAATCCACACCAAAAATGCTCATTTGCTTGTGCATTATGGCTATGGCTTCCTTAAAGGCTGTGATAGGTTCAATCTGTCCATCTGTCTCAATGTCAAACACAATCTTTTCATAATTTGGATTATCTTCAACAAGCACATTTTCAATTTCATACACTGCTTTTTTTACAGGCGTAAAATACGCATCAAGTGGGATATAATCCTCTGAAATTTTGCCACGTATGCTTTCACTTGGCACATATCCGATACCCTTTTGCACAATAAGAGAAAAGCTCAAAGAAGCATTCTCATTGATTGTTGCTAAATATGCTTCCGGATTAACAATCCCTACCATATCATTAACAAGTTCGTTTGCACTTAAAACCATTGGACCCTTAAACTCATAGTGAAGCTGCACATTATCACTCTCTTTATCCTTGATAAGAAAACGAATGTTCTTAAGATTCGTGATAAAATGCGATACATCTTCTACAATACCCCTAATTGAATCAAATTCGTGTGTTACACCCTGAATCCTTAATGCAATAGGAGCATACCCCACAGAGCTTGAAAGAAGCAAGCGGCGAATAGGGTGAGCAAGAGTGATAGCGTAACCTGATTCAAAAGGATAAACGCTAATTTTGATTCTATTGGTTGAAACTTCCTCAATGCTTATATCAGTAGGGATATAAGGCTCAATTTTAATCATATTCATTCTACAACCATCCTTATGTTTTATTTCTTATTTAGAGTAAAGCTCAACGATTAGTCTTTCCTCAATAGGTATTACAACCTCTTCCCTTTGCGGAAAACGCGTGAATATGCCAAATTTCTTTTCCTTATCCACATCCACCCAAGGAACAATACCTGTTTGAGAAGTCAAATCAATCGCCCGAATCACTTGAGGATTATTTTTACTTTTTTCTTTTACCTCAATCTTTTGTCCGGGCTTTACCATATACGAGGGAATATCTACACGTTTACCATTGATAAGAATATGCCCGTGTGTAACAAGCTGACGCGCAAAGCGACGTGTTGTCGCAAAACCCATACGATACACAACATTATCAAGTCGTTGCTCAATAATACGCACAAGATTCTCACCTGTATTGCCTTCTTGGCGATTAGCTTCTTTAAAAAGTGCGCGGAATTGCTTTTCGCTTACGCCATACATAATTTTGGCTTTTTGTTTTTCGCGAAGCTGCAAACCATATTCAGAAATCTTGCCTCGCTTTTGCCCGTGCTGCCCGGGTCCATAAGGACGCTTATCAAGCGCGCATTTACCTGCCAATCTCCTTTCACCCTTGAGCGCAAGAGATATGCCAAATCGTCTCTCTAATTTTTCAACTGGTCCTCTATATCGTGCCATTTATACTCCCTTACACTCTTCGTCTTTTTGGTGGTCTGCACCCATTATGTGGCAATGGCGTAATATCTTTAAGCCATAGCACCTTGATACCTTCAACAGCTCCTACACTTTTTACAGCTGTTTCGCGTCCGCTGCCGGGTCCTTGAACCTTAATGCCCACTTCCTTGATGCCGTGCTCTTTTGCCTTTTCCATTGCAGATTCTACTGCTTGCTGTGCAGCATAAGGTGTGGATTTCTTGCTTCCTTTGAATCCCAATCCACCAGCAGTAGCCCAACACAATACATTGCCCATTTCATCAGTGATTGTTACATTTGTATTGTTAAATGATGCAGAAATGCACACTATACCTCGTGCAATATTTTTTTTGACATTTTTTTTCTTTGTTACACTTTTTTTTGCCATACCTACACTCCTTACTTACTACCAACTGTTTTCTTTTTGCCCTTGCGCGTGCGAGCATTATTTTTGGTAGTTTGTCCCCGAACAGGCAAACCCTTTCTATGTCTCAAGCCCCTGTAACTCCCTAAATCCATTAAGGATTTAATATCCATTGTTACTTTCTTTCTAAGGTCGCCCTCTACCATATAACTTTCTTGAATCTTTTTTGCAATAGATGAGACTTCATCTTCGCTGAGATCAGAAACTCGCTTATCAAAAGAAATATTCACAGCCTTAAGAATATCTTGAGAACTCTTAAGTCCAATGCCATAAATATAAGTGAGAGCATACTCCACTCTTTTCTTTTTTGGCAAATCTACACCAGCAATTCTAGCCATTTTTTATCCTTGTCTTTGTTTATGTTTTGGGGTAGAACAAATTACCCGAACTATACCCTTACGCTTAATAACCTTACACTTGTCGCACATTTTTTTGACTGAAGGTCTAACTTTCATACTTACTCCTTTGTATTTTTTAACTTTTTTGAGTTAAAACCGCCGATTCTATAAAAAAAATAATTAAAAACTACTTACAAAAGCACTATTTATGCCTATAAGTGATTCTGCCCTTATCCAAACTATATGGAGTTAATTCAATTTTAACCATATCGCCGGGTAAAATCTTAATATAATGCATACGCATTTTGCCTGCAATATGACACAACACTATATGCCCATTTTCAAGCTGCACGCGAAAAGTCGCATTTGGCAAGGCTTCAATAACCTTACCATCAACTTCAATCACATCATCTTTTGCCATTGCTATACCTCCGTTAAAATCTCTGCTTTGCCATCAACGATAGCAATCGTATGTTCATAATGACTACCATTTAAACCATCTTTAGCTACTACTGACCAATTATCATTTAAAATAACAGGCTCTCCATTATATTGAGCAACCATCGGCTCTAAGCAAAACACCATACCTTCTTTAATTTTTGGTCCTTGATTTGTATGAGGAGATTCCAAATAATTTGGAATCTCTGGCTCTTCGTGCGGACTTCGCCCAATTCCGTGCCCACAAAAGCCACGCAGAGGGACAAATCCACGCTCATTAATCGCTTGTTCTAAAATAAAACTTAGTTCCTTAAAACGCATACCTATTTTGACCTTAGAAATAGCCTCATATAAAGTATCCTTAGCACACTCAATTAAGATTCTATCTGTCTGCTCAATATCACCAATACCAATAGTAATCGCAGCATCGCCATACCAACCATTATATTCCACACCTATATCAATCCCTACAATATCCCCATTTTTAAGCACATAATCTGTAGGGATTCCGTGAATAATCACTTGATTCACAGAAATACAAATTGATTGTGGAAAACCATAAAGCTGATAAAATGAGGGGCGTCCCCCTTGTGAGATGATAAAATCCTTTGCTTTTGTATCAAGCTCAAGAAGACTTACACCCTCTTTTGCTTCAAGACGCAGCAACTCAAGCGTTTGAGCAACAATCTTATTGGGTATGCGCAAAGATTCTATATCTTTTTTACTTTTAATGCCTATTGCCATATTATAGCCCTACGGCACTTAGGGTCTGATATTTACTCATATAGATTTGAGCCTCTATACGTCTCATCGTATCAATAGCAACTTGCACGACAATTAATACTGCTGTCCCGCCAAAATAAAAAGGAACTCCTGTAAGTTTTACAAGCACCCAAGGAAGCGTTGAAACAAGGGCTAAATATAATGCACCCCAAAAAGTAAGATTACTCGCAACATTATTAAGAAAATTTGCTGTGCCTTCTCCCGGGCGCAAACCGGGTATAAAACCACCTTGTCTTTTTAGATTGTCTGCAATGTCTTTTGCATTAAATACAATAGAAGCATAAAAAAAGGCAAAAAATATTACAAATAAAAACATAAGCAAATTGTAAATATAGCCATCAGGCTTTAAAATATCAGCGACAGCTTGAATCATAGTGTTTGATGATGCTTGCAAGATTGTTGATGGAAATACAAGTAATGCAGAAGCAAAAATAGGCGGAATAACGCCACTTAAATTCATTTTTACAGGAATATAATTCATAATACGTTTGTTTTGATTTTGCATCACAACTTTACGCGCATAAGAGACTGGTATGCGCCTCTCTGCAAGTTCTATATAGATAATCACCCCAACGGTTATAAGAATCACCGCAAGGAGAATAAGCAACATAAAAACATTAATCTGCCCTGTATTGACAAGATTAAATGTTTTTCCTATATTTGAAGGAATTGAAGAGACGATACCACCAAAAATAATGAGACTGATTCCATTGCCCACGCCTCGTTGTGTGATTTGCTCTCCAATCCACATAAGAAGCATTGTGCCTGTGAGCATTGAAAAAACAGATATAGCGATAAAAAGATTCAAATCAATCTTGATTGCACCAACGCTCATACTATTGAGCCCTATACTCACACTCACAGCTTGAACAATCGTAATACCAATAGTTACATAACGCACGATTTGCATATATTTTTGCATACCATCACGTTCTTTTTTCATTTTTGCAAGATTAGGAAAAGTTGCTGCAAGAAGCTCCATAATGATAGAAGCGGTAATATAGGGCATAATGCCTAAAGAAATAATGCTAAAACGTTCCACAGCATTGCCGCTAAACATATTAAACAGCCCCAAAGCATTGTTGGCATTATCATCAATAAATGATTTAATAATACTCACATCTACACCGGGTACAGGCACATATGCCAAGATTCTATATGCAAGTAAAAAAGCAAGTGTGATAAGAATCTTATTTACAATGCTCCTTGTCATTCTTTGTTTCCACTCGTTTTAATGCACTCATCTTTAATTTTAGACATCAAAGCTTTTGCTTTTGCCCCAATAAGCTTTACACTCACTGCGCTCTTAGGAATACTAAAGTGTGTGCGTAACACTTCCATATTGATTTCGCTTAGAGAATCAAAAATGGGTATTTTATCCACATTAATCACAATAGGTTTTTGCACACGCGAAGTAAAGCCAACCTTAGGCAAACGCCTTTGAAGCGGCTGTTGCCCCCCTTCAAATCCTCTTTTTGCCTTATATCCACTTCGTGCAGTTTGTCCCTTGCCACCTCTAGTAGAAGTTTTGCCCATACCACTACCTTGTCCTCGTCCTATACGTTTAATTTTTCTTATACTTCCATTTGCTGGTTTAATTTTTTCTAGCATAAGTCTCTCCTTAAGCTTTGATTCTCGCAAGCGCATCAATCGTTGCGCGCACTACATTATAAGGGTTATTTGAACCAAGCGATTTTGTCAAAATATCTTTAATGCCCGCAAGTTCAATAACAGGACGCGTAGAACCACCTGCAATAACGCCTGTTCCCTCACTTGCTGGTTTTAGTAGAATCTTACTTGCATTATACTTATGCTCAATATCGTGGGCAATCGTTGTGCCTTTAATATTTACCTTGATAATGTTTTTAAATGCATCATCAATAGCTTTTTTAATCGCATCGGGCACTTCTTTAGCTTTGCCAAGTCCAAAACCAACAAGTCCATTTTTATTCCCCACAACTACAAGTGCATTAAAACGGAATCTACGCCCGCCTTTGACAACCTTTGTAACTCTACCGATATTCACAACCACTTCGCTAAATTCTTCTCTATTGATTTCCATAAGCTTCCTTTATAACTTTATGCCATTTTCACGCAAAGTATCAGCAAATGCCGCTACAACTCCGTGATAAAGGTATCCATTTCTATCAAACACCACCTCTGTAATCTTAGCCTTTTTCAGTGTAGCTGCAAATTCATTAGCAATTTGCTTTGCGTGTTCTTTGTTATTTCCTAAACCAAGCTTTTTCCCATCAACATTCGCAAGTGTTACACCCAATTCATCATTAATAGCTTGTGCATAAAAATATTTATTGGATTTAAATACACTCACACGAGGCTTAGTAGCTCTACCAAAAATCTTTCCTCTTGTTCGGAGTTTTCTTTTTACCTTAAGAAGCTGTTTTCGTTTTAATACTTTATCTGTCATCGCATAATCCTCACCCTATTTTTTAGAAGTTTTACCAGCTTTGCGAACAATCATTTCATCGCTGTATTTAATACCCTTACCCTTATAAGGCTCTGGTGGTCTAAACTTCCGAATCTCGGCTGCAATTTGCCCTATTTGTTGTTTATCAGCACCTTTAATGGTAATTGTGTTTTTATCCACACTCATTTCTACACCTGCGGGGATAGGATAAATCACAGGGTGAGAAAACCCTAAAGCCATTTCAAGATTCTTTCCACTAATACTAGCCTTATAGCCTACACCATTGATTTCTAACACCTTTGTAAAACCTTGACTTAATCCCACAACAATATTGTTTGCTAATGCGCGATAAGTTCCCCAATATGCACGAGATTGAGCTTGAGAATCCACACAAGCAAAACTTAATGCTCCATCTTGCAAATGAATTTGGACACGTCCATAAGTTTCAAGCTCTTTTTGTTCTTTAGCACCTTTAAAAAGAATTTTACTTCCTTGCACAGACACTTCAACACCCTTTGGAATGCTAATAGGTTTTTTTCCAACTCTTGACATATCTTTCTCCTACCATATACTGCAAAGTGCTTCACCACCGACATTTGCCTTATAAGCTTCGTCATTGGCAACCACACCTTTACTTGTGCTTACTACTATTGTGCCATAGCCATTTTTAAAACGTTTTAATTCACTTCTAGCTTTATAAACACGGCGCCCGGGCTTACTAATGCGCTTAATCTCATTGATAGCACTCCTACCTTGCTCATCATAAGCAAGCTGCACCATAATAGAACGTTTTCCATCTTTATCATTGACTTTGTAGTCCTTGATAAAGCCCTTTACTTTAAATACTTCCACGATTGAAACAACAATTTTTGCATAATATAAGGTTGTAACTTCCAATCGCCTCATAGAAGCATTACGAATCCTCGTTAAAGAATCTGCAATAATATCATTTACCATACTCTCTCCTTACCAACTTGCCTTACGAAGACCGGGTATCAATCCTTCATTACCCATTTTTCGCAAACATACCCTACACAGCCCAAAATCGCGATAAACAGAATGCGGACGACCACATACTTGACATCTTGTATATGCCCTCGCACTAAATTTTGCTTTTCTCTTTGCCTTTGCAATAATTGATTTTTTTGCCATTTTATCGTCCTTTCGCAAAAGGCATACCAAGAAGCTCAAGCAACTTAAACGCCTCTTTATCACTATGAGTAGAAGTTACAATCGTAATATTCATACCATGAGTTACCATAATATCATCATATACTACTTCAGGAAACATAAGCTGCTCATTTAAACCAAAGCTATAATTCCCACGCCCATCAAATCCATTACGTTTTAAACCTCTAAAGTCCTTTACACGTGGCAAAGCAATGACAATGAGTTTTTCAAGAAAATTATACATCATTTTGCCACGAAGGGTTACTTTTACACCCATAGGCATACCTTCACGCATTTTAAAACCTGCTACTGATTTTTTTGCTAAAGTAATAACAGCCTTTTGTCCCGCAATAAGCGAGATAGTATCAGCAATATTTTGCATAATTTTTGAATCTTTTGCATAATCACCTGCACCTACACTAATGACAATCTTTTCAAGCTTTGGCAATAACATAGGATTGCTCATATTAAGCTCACTTTTAAGCTGGGAGACAATCTCATTTTTATATTTTTCTCTTAGAGCAAACATTAATTATCTCCTTCCGCTTTTTTTACATTTGAAATACTCATTGGCATTTCCTTAGATACAAAACCACCTTTAGGATTCTTTTCACTTGCTTTGATTGCTTTTTTAACAATTTTGCAACCCTCTACAACAACCTGCGCTCGCTTTGGCAATACTTGCAATACTTTTGCTTTCTTACCCTTATCATCTCCTGCGATGATTTGCACCATATCGCCTTTTTTAATCTTAAACTTTGCCACTATAACACCTCCGGAGCTAACGATACTATTTTCATAAAATTTGCATATCGCACTTCTCTGCTTACTGGTCCAAAGATTCTCGTGCCAATAGGTTCTTTTTTGGCATCAAGAATCACCGCTGCATTATCATCAAAGCGCACTAAAGAGCCATTTTCACGATGAATCTCTTTTTTTGTTCGCACAACTACCGCTTTAACAACCTGCCCTTTTTTTACCTTACCATTTGGAATGGCTTTTTTCACAGATGCCACGATGACATCGCCTACACGCGCATATCTTCTATGACTTCCGCCTAGAATCTTAATGCACATAATCTCTTTTGCACCGCTATTATCTGCAACACTCAATCTTGTAAAACTTTGTATCATAGCTCTACTCCTGCAGTAATAATTTCTTTAAATCTAAAAGCTTTCGTTTTAGAGATAGGCTTACACTCAATAGCACTCACCACATCACCAATTTTTGCACTCTGATTCTCATCGTGTATAGTATATTTTTTAAAACGTTTTACAATCTTACGATATTTGCTATGAACAACTTTCCGCTCTACCAAAATCACTATACTTTTATTCCCTGCTTTGCTGATGACTTTACCTTGAATTACTCTCTTATGTGCTTGTTTTTCACTCATATTCTAATCCTTCTTTGCACTTAAGGCTGTATTGATTCTAGCAATATCCTTGCGAATAACCTTGATTTCGCTTGGATTAGTAAGCTGCATTGTCTTGAGTTGCAATCTTTTTTCAAAAAGCAACGATTTTTTTTCTTTCAACATCTTTTGCAATTCTGCAATGTCCTTGTCTTTTAAATCAATAAATTTCATTTTCACTCTCGCTAGTTATGATTTTCGTCTTAAAAGGAAGTTTGCTTTGAGCTAAAGCTAAAGCCTCTCTTGCCAAAGATTCATCAATCCCTGCCATCTCATAAATCAAACGACCGGGCTTAATGTTCATTACCCACTTTTCTACGCCACCTTTACCCTTACCCATTCTTGTTTCAAGAGGTTTTGCAGTTAATGGCTTATCAGGGAATACACGAATCCAAACCTTACCCGCTCTTTTGATATGACGAGTCATTGCAATACGAGCAGATTCTATTTGGCGAGAATCAATGCGCCCGTGCTCTATTGCTTTAATCCCAATATCACCAAAAGCTAGATTTGCACCGCGGAATGATTTGCCGCGATTGCGCCCTTTCATCTGCTTTCTATATTTTGTTCTTTTTGGCATTAACATATTTATTGCCTCCCTCTTCGTGATTTAGAGCGCACTTCTTTATCACCGCTCTTACTCTCTTCTTTTTTCTCTGGTAAAATACCCTTGTGAAGCACCTCACCTTTAAAAATCCATACCTTTACACCAATGATTCCATAAGTTGTCATTGCCTCTGCAAAACCATAATCAATTTTTGCACGCAAAGTATGGAGAGGAACGCGACCTTCCATATACCATTCTGTTCTTGCCATTTCAGCTCCAGCCAAACGTCCTGATACCTTTACTTTAATCCCTTTTGCTCCTGCTTTCATTGCAGCCTGCATAACCTTTTTCATAGCGCGTCTGAAAGCTACACGTTTTTCAAGTTGAGTTGCAATATTTTCTGCTGCAAGCTGAGCATTGGCTTGAGGACGCTTTGCTTCTTTAATATTAATAAACACTTCCTTATGAAGAATTTTTTTCAAAGCTTCCTTATGCTTATCAATATCTACACCCTTTTTACCAATAATTAACCCCGGGCGCGAAGCCACAACGGTTACACGAATCTTATTTGCCGCGCGTTCAATAATAAATTCACTCACACCTGCATAATACATTTCGCGCTTCAAAAACTTACGAATCTTGTGATCCTCTAATATATTTGAAGGTGTTGTTTGTGATACAGAAAACCACCGAGAAGACCAATTACGATTAATACCTAACCTTAAACCTATCGGATTAACTTTTTGACCCATTGTTATTTTTCCTCACCTTCAGTTTTTTTCTTTGTTGTTGTTTTTCTTGTTGTTGATTTTGTAGTTGCCACTTTTGACTTAGCTGTTTTAGTTTCAGCTTTTTCTTGCGTTGCTGCTGCCTTTGTTGGTTTTTGAGCAACCTCTGCTTTTGAATCTGTTTTAGGTTTAGATTGTGTATTTTTTACAGAATCTTTAGAAGCCGCTTTTTTATCTTCCTTAATATCTTTTCTCTCTTTTGTTTTAGCTTTTATGGATTGTGCGGATTGTTGAGCAGATTTTTGTGTGCCAACTTCTACCAAAATATGTGCCATTGGCTTACGAATAGGTGTTGCTCGTCCTTTAGCACGTGGCATAAAACGGCGCAATACAGGACCAGCATCAACACGACAAGAAGTAATAATCACATCTTGCGCATCGTATCCACCATTTGCAACAGCAGATGCAATAACCTTTGAAATCACTCGTGCAGCCTTATTGGGAGTAAATTCTAAACTTGCAAGTGCAAGCTCTGCGTTCATACCTTGCACTTGACGAGCTACAAGACGCGCTTTTGTTGGGGATAATCGGATATATTTTAATAATGCTCTACTCATTCTCTCCCCTTACTTACCAATTTTCTTTTGGACACTGCCTTTGTGTCCTTTAAAGGTGCGTGTTGGAGCAAACTCACCAAGCTTATAACCTACGTGATTTTCAGTAATATAAACAGGTATAAATGCTCTGCCATTATGAACATTAAAGGTAAGCCCTATCATATCTGGTAAAATCGTGCTACGTCTTGACCAAGTTTTGATAGGCTTATTATCTTTGCCCGCTTTTGCTTTCTCAACCTTTTTGATGAGATAATCATCAACAAATGGACCTTTTTTAATTGACCTTGCCATACTTCCTACCTTATTTTTTCTTTCTTGAAATGATTAATTTATCACTCGCTTTTTTCTTACGAGTTTTAAATCCTTTTGCCGGAGTTCCCCACGGAGATACAGGGTGTCCGCTAGAACCTGTTTTACCTTCACCACCGCCGTGAGGGTGATCTACTGGATTCATTGCGCTACCGCGTGTCTGTGGGCGAATACCACGATGACGATTGCGTCCTGCTTTACCAATAGAGATATTTGCAAAATCCTCATTTCCCACTACACCTATGGTTGCCATACATTCTTCTAAAATATATCTCATCTCTCCACTTGGCATTCTAAGGATAATATATTTACCCTCGCGTCCCATAATTTGCGCACTTGTTCCCGCACTCCTCGCAAGAGCTCCACCTGCACCCGGGTGCATTTCAATATTATGCACAATCGTGCCAATAGGCATACTTTTGAGTTTCATTGCAAAGCCTGTTTTAATATCAAGCCCAGATGGAGCAGAAAATACAACATCGCCCACTTTTAAACCACTGGGTTGAATAATATAGCGCTTTTCTCCATCAGCGTAATGAATAAGCGCTATGCGACAATTACGATATGGGTCATATTCAATCGCAGCGACCTTTCCTGGAACATTAAATTTATTACGTTTAAAATCAATGATTCTATAAAACTTCTTTGCTCCACCCTCTTTATGACGACTTGTAATGCGTCCGTTATTATTTCTTCCTGCACTTACTGATAATTTAATAAGCAAACTTTTTACACTTGCCTTACCCGTAATGTCGCTAGAACTTAAATTGCTCATAAATCTACGACTTGGGGTATAAGGCTTATATGTCTTAACTGCCATACATCACTCCTTATACTGATAGCGCATCAAGTTTTGCGCCCTCTGGAATCTTTACATAAAACTTTTTAAACGATGCTCTCTGCCCGATTTTACCTCTGAATCTTTTTACTTTACCCTCTTGGCGAAGAGAGTTGATTCTTAGAGGTGTAATGCCAAAATATTCTTTAAAAATCTCTTTGAGTTGATTTTTACTTACATTTGTCGCTGTTTGCACAACCAACATACCACTTTCTTGAAGTGAGAGAGATTTTTCTGTATAGAGAATTGACTTAATATCTGTAATATCTGCCATTTATTCCCCCTTCTTTTCTGCAATAATTTCATCAAAAACAGCTTTTTCAATCACAACAGAGCGAAAAGCTGCCACCAAATACGCATTAAGCTCATTAGCATCAGCCAAATAACATTGTTGTAAATTTCTAAATGCTAAAAATGTAGGTTCATCGCTCATTTGCGCGACAAATAATGTGCTACGTTGCTTTAATGCCTTAAACATTGCATACGCATCTTTTGTCTTGCCACTAGGCATTGCCAAAGAATCTACTACAAAAAGTCTGCCTTCTTGTGCTTTTTGAAAAAGTGCGTATTCAAGAGCCAAACGCTTTTGCTTTTTGTTGATTTTGAGTGTATAGTTTTTATCATTGCTTGGTCCGTGAGAAACACCACCGCCCACAAATACAGGAGAGGTAATGCTCCCAGCGCGTGCGCGACCTCCACCTTTTTGTTTCCACGGCTTTTTGCCTCCGCCACTTACTTCACCTCTCTTTTTCGCAGAGGCAGAATTTGCACGAAGTGATGAGAGATAAGATTTGACATACAAATACAAATTATGTTCCTTGATTTGCGCATATCTCTCGGGCAATGCCAATTCATTGCTTTGTTGAAGCTTTTTGTCTAATAAAATTGCTTTACTCATACTGCCCTGCCTTATTTTATAATTTGGATTCTGCCAAATGCACCATTAAATCCAGCTACTGAACCCTTAAGCACCAAAATGGCACTTTCTTTATCAAAGGACATAATATCATTTTTTGCACTTACAAGCTCATTTCCATAATGTCCAGCCATTTTTTTACCCGGCTGAACACGTCCGGGCCACTCACGATTCCCTATTGAACCTACGCGCCTATGGAATCTGCTTCCGTGCGCACCCGGACCACCTTGAAAGTTCCATCGTTTCATCGCCCCACTAAAGCCGCGTCCTTTAGTTTTAAAGCTCACCTGAACTCGCTTAGCTTCACTCAAACCAGCGACATCAATATCGCCAATTTCTTTGTTGCTCACCTTAAGTGTTGCAAAACGATTAAACTCTTTGCTTAAGCTGTATTTTTTCTGCTGCCCAGCGATAGCCTTATTTACAGCTTTTCCTTGAGAATAAGCCACTAATGCTCTACCATTATCGTATATTTCGCACACTTTTGCGCCAAGCACACGAAGCAAGGTTACAGCTTCACTCTTTGTGCCTATTGTGCGGCTCATACCGATTTTTTCAACTATAAATTCCATTGACCAAATCCTTAAATCCTAAACTCTACATAAATTCTCTATTCTCTAGCTAGTTTTTCCCAACTACTTACTCATAGACATAACTTCTACATCTACTTCTGGAGCCAAATCAAGCTTCATAAGGCTATCTACGGTATCAGGAGTAGCCGACATAATATCAATGATACGATGATGCACTCTGATTTCAAACTGCTCACGAGAATCTTTATTGATATGTGGCGAACGAAGTACAGTATATCTCTTCTTTTTAGTGGGAAGTGGCACTGGACCCCTTATCTCTGAACCTGTCCTTTTTACTGCTTCTACAATAGATGCAACCGACCTATCAAGAACCCTATGATCATAAGCCTTAAGCCTAAGTCGTATTCTTTCCATAATGTTTCCTTGCGTAAAGAACTCACCAAAATTTTGATGTTTTGAGTGCGCGATTATAATCAATTTTGAGAAAAAAAGTCAAGTATTTTGCCCATTTTTGGATATTTTTTAATATTTTTATTTCCTTAGTATAAGGAAATATTGCGCTTTATTTTCTCTAAACTACACACAAGTAGGATAACTATGAAGCATTATCTTACTTATTCAAACTCCTTTAAAAATGTGTGCAAAATTTGACTTTCAAGCATTGCAGAATCTATCCTTGTGCCTATTTCATCGCTTTGATAGCTTGATAAAGGTATCCATTCATATTGACTTGCATTATTTTTGCGGGATTGCTTTTGGTAAGGAAAATGCCAAGAGGGCAATTCCGTAGAGATGATATGATTGCTATGAGGGATAAGCTGCTCATAATGATGATGAAAGGGCACAAACTTCAAATCAAAGTGATTGATAAGCCAATGGTCGCCCTCAAACACATTTTTAAAAGCCTTATCAACAAGTATTTGCTCACCATTATAGAAAAAATTAATACGAGAATGTAACACCATATCCCATTTTTTGTGCGCTAAATAAAAACTCTTATACAGCTTCCTTGCCTCATAAATATGATCAGTATCAATTTTTACAAGCCATTGATATTTGGGAATCACGCTAAGCACATAATTATAATACATATAAAGCCTATTTTGCTCACTTGCAGGATTATCTAAATCTATATGATAAGGATATTTGACAGGGACAAAACTCGGAAATGCCGCACAAAATTCTAATATTATCTCCTCGCTGCCATCATCACAATCATTATAGCCTATCACGCCTCTTTGAATAGCAGGCAGTATGGAATACAAACACGCGCGTAATGTGTGAGCTTCGTTTTTTACGCGGATATATGCCCAAGGATTGCGCGCACAATCCACGCTTTTAGATTCTCTATCGGCATCAAAATATCCACTATGTTTAATATGCAAATGCGCTTGTTTGGCTTTTTGTTTTAAAGCTGCCAGTGGGGGGGGGGCATAGTATTATTAGTATTTTTAGATTCTACAATCTCTGCCAAAGACACAGGGTTTAAAATCTCCTTGTATGCACTCAAAAAATCAAGTGGCGTGTGTTTTTGCATAGCCAAAAGCACCGATTGAGGCACATAAGAATCCACTTTATCTAAACGCACCACCTTTTTACCAAATCTTAGCCTACTTCTTAATGCTAAACGCGCTTTTTTGCTTGGCACAAACCAACAAAGAATCTTCACATAAACGCGTCTTAAATAATACTCCCACATATTCACCTCCTTAAATTTTTTAACCAACAAGCCCTTGTGCTATGCTTTTTGCACCCTTTAAATCAATCTTACCAGAACCAAGAGTTGGGATAGATTCTACGATGAAAATTTTAGACGGCTTAAAAAGTGCAGGAATCTGCGCTTCTTTAAGTGCAGATTCTAACCTTTGTATTTCATCTTTCTCGCCACTTGCAAGCAACACGACACTCTCACCCTTTTTGCCATCTTCCACTGCGACAGCAACATATCTAAGCTCCTCATCAATCTCGCTTTTTTTAATGATTTTTTGTATCTCCTCCTCAATGCCGCCAAGACTCACCATTTCCCCACCTATTTTTGCAAAGCGTGAATACCTATCTACGATATGAATAAACCCATCAGCGTCTAAATGCCCTTTGTCACCACTTTTATACCACCGAATCCCATCAATTTCTACAATCACCTCTTGAGTCTTTTGCTCATCGTTAAGATAACCCACCATTACTTGATGTCCTCCAATGAGTATTAATCCGTCTTCACCCACAGGCAACTCTTGCATCGTATTTGGCTCAACGATTCTAATCGCACTTCCGGGCAAAGGCATACCTACACTTCCCTCTTTGCTTGCCCGATGAATGCTCCAATTTTCTACATCAAACTCATTAGGGAGATTCACACTCGCCACAGGTGTAGTCTCTGTCGCACCATAACCCTCATAAATTTCTTTATTGAATTTCATCACAAAGGCTTCTTTGACATCTTTTTTGAGTTTTTCAGCTCCCGCTACCACCAAACGCAAACTATCAAACATCAACTTATCTACCTTACTATTACGCGCATAAATGCCTAGGAAAGTTGAAGTCCCGCACATCACGCTTACTTTATTTTTCGCAATCGCTTTAGCAATGCCGACTGCATCAGTTGGATCTGCGTGTGTAACAGAGAGCATTCCCTCAAGCAAGGGCATAAGCATTGTAACAGTAAGTCCAAAAGCGTGAAATGGCGGTAAAGAAGAAAGCATAGAATCCTCATCGCGTGCGTGAATCACATCAGAGATTTGCAAAATATTGCTCATAATATTAAGATGCGAGAGCATAACCCCCTTTGGCTTGCCCTCGCTTCCACTACTAAAAAGAATAGCTGCTATATCGGTATTCTTTTGGGATTGAACATAAAGCCATTTGAGGAGAAATGCGGGTAATAGCACTACTTGTAGCATTTTAACTATAAAATCAAGTTTATTTGCTCTCACTTCGCTCACTAAATCCTCCATATAAAAAAGCTTCACTAAAGGAGAAAATGTAAATTCCACACCCTTGCCTTTAAGTTTTTCTATGAAAGTCCTTGAAGTATAGATTGAGCGAATTTGCGCAGATTCTATCGCTGCATTTACAGCGCTTTGCCCTGCAGTAAAATTAAGATTTACAATAGTTTTCCCAGCCATAAGCAAAGAAAGATTGCATAATGAACTTGCAAGCGAAGCAGGTAAGATAATACCAATATTGCGTTCGTTGGTGATATTTTTTCTAAAAAATGTAGAGAGGATTATCGTCAAAACAAGCATTTTAGTATAACTCATTGAGCCACTCATACTATCAACAATAGCAATTTCATTGCCCCATTTTTTAGCACTCTCTATCCACGCCTTACCAATAGTTGGCAAAGATTGACATTGTGATTTCCACGCACTAAAGGAGAGTTCAAAGACTTTTGCCTTAAGCTGTTGTGAGCTTGAATGAATATGAAGACATTCACCAAAAGCAATAGTAATATTACGTTTAGCAAAGCTTTTACGCCTCTCTTGGAATCCCTGATGTGCGCGTGAAAATGCACTTCCCCATAAGCCGCGAATATAAAAAGGTAATATCACAGCTTCATCAGGTTGCAAATGCTTTGTAGCAAGCTCAAAGCCACTTTTAAATTCGTTGAGATGTCCGTGTCTTGAAATTGAACCTTCTGGAAAAAGACATACCATATACCCTTGTGCAAGTTTTGCTGCAATAGATTCTAAAGCCTTCTTACTCCCAGCATTTGAGACAGGTATCACGCCAAACATATCAAGAAAAATACGTATATACCACCTATCATAATAGCTTCTCTCCATTACAAAATACACCTTGCGCGGCAATGCCAACTGCACCATTGCCCAATCTATAAAAGATATATGATTCCCAAGCAACAATACACCACCCTCTGCAGGAACATTCTCAAACCCTTCTACATTCAAGCGATAACGTTGAAAAAACGCAAGGGTAACAAGCATTCTCACTAATGAAAAGGGCAAAAGCCGCACAACATAAATCATTCCACAAAAGGCAACAATCATACAGAGATAAAATAAATACACCACATCAAGATGAAAGAGTGAAGCCAAAGTTCCAATGCCTAAGAATCCGAGCATTCCTATATTTTGAATAAAATTATTTCCAGCTAAAACCTTGCCAAGTTCGCCCTCTTTAGCGTGAAATTGAATGAGGGCATTGAGTGGAATTACAAAAAGCGCACCTCCCATACCGAAAAGAAAAAACACAATTACATAAGATGTGAGACTAGAAAAGCTTAGTAGAAGCAAGCTCATCAAGCATACAAGAGCTGCTCCTAGAGGGATAAGCCCTGTTTCAATGTATTGCTTTGAGAATCTCCCCGCAATGATAGAACCAAGGATAATACCAAGCCCAGAACACCCAATAACCATTTGCACCCTAAAGGCATTGTGTTCCTCAAATGCAGCTTTAACATAAGTAGGAAATGTCGCCAAAAGCAGTTGAGAGATAGACCAAAAAACAGCTATGCCTACAACAGAAAGCCAGATATTACGATGAGACTTAAGGAGTTTAAGATTATTTTTCAACAAAGAACCGCTCAAATATGCCTTTTTATCAAAATGCTCTTGTGTGCCTTTTGTGAGAGTAGGCAAACGATAGCATAAATAAAGCTCAATCATTGCACAGAAAAATAAAATAAATCCAAGTGGGGCAATACTTTGTAGAATTTCACTCTTTTGTGCTAAGAATCCTAAATCACTTATATTATACATTATTTCAAAAAAGAATGAAAACACACTCATTCCTGCCAAAATTGCCACAATAGCTGTTGCTTGTATTATTCCATTTCCCCACGCAAGCATATCTTTACCGACTAAATCCTTAATAAAGCCATATTTTGCAGGAGAATAAATCGCTGATTGCACCGCCATAAGTAATGTCGCTCCAAAAGCAACCCAAAACCAGCCCATAAAATAACATATTGTAATCAGAGCTGTAAGAGCCGCACCAAACCACGCACTTACACGCATAACAACATTTTTAGGGAATCTATCAGCTAAGAATCCAGAAGGCGTAAAAAGCAAAATAAAAGGCAATAAAATAAGAGCATTAATGACACTTGTAAGCAATGTTAATTCGCTTCCATCATAGATTTTATAAAGTGTATTTTGAATAGTAATTTTATGCCCCAAATCTACAAAGGCATTGATAAAAGCTACAAGAATAAAAGATACGAATCCTTTAATCTTCCATATTTTATTCATTCTCACTCCTTAGATTGAATATATATTGTGTTTATTTTATAGAGAATTATTTTTCGCTAAGTATTTTAATTTTCCCATTTTCTACGAACACATACATATCTTTTTGTCCCGCAGAGCTAAAGCTTGGCTTACCATTGAGAAAGGCTTTATAATCTTGAAAAAAACTTATGCGATACATATTATGATGTGATTCATTGGGATAAATAGACACATTGATATTGGAAATGCGTATGTTTTTGCTCTCATTTTTGGCAAAAATATTTTTCTTATGCTCTCTAAAAGATTTGAAACTCATACCATCGGGGCGATAAAAATTCTTTTCATCATAAAAGTTTAAATAAGTTTGCAAATCACTTTTTTGCCACGCCCTTTTCCACTGATAGAGTTGAGAAAGCACGATTGAGAGTTCCTCTACACTTGCAGGCTTAAAGACTCCCTCATAAATAATAAGCATAGTTTTTTTCCAATCAATCATCTTGTCATATTTTTTCAGTAATTCATTATCAATAGCAATGCACCCACGCGTATTAATATCCTCTCTATTACCATTTAAAGGCAATCCGTGAATCCAAATCCCGCCTCCTGTCTTTTTCAGAGATTGGTCATACACATTAGGATAATTTGTAGCAAATGCCAAAGGTCCATAATATTGGTCTAATCCTGTAAGGCGTGCATTTAAATCATAAGAGCCAATAGGCGTTGTCAAATCCCCTTCTTTTTTCTTGTTGCCCTTACCCTTTGCGACAAGTGCTGATGAGTTGCCAAGTTCTTGGAGTTTAGAACCTTTAAGTTGATAGAGCTGAAGTGATGGAGCAGATTTATTTGATACAAACAAAAATTTTAAATCCTCAAAATACCCATACTCTGTGGCATTTTCTTTGAGATATTCCGCCCAATACGCTTTATCTGATAAGTAAGCCTCAAGTTTTGATTCTACCGCGCCTATACCATTTTTTTTATATTCATTGACTAAACCCACAAGCTGCATATCTAAAGCATAAATATGCTCCATAAAGCTTAGTGCCAATACACACCAAAGCACCCTGCACAATCTCATTATTTTGCTCCTTTTCATTCTTTAACGCATTATAGGGTGAAATCATACCCTATTTTTTTCAATGTTTCTCTTTGCTTACTCCAACCTTTATATACCTCAACATCAAGTTTTAAAAAAATCGCTTTAGTGCTTAGAGATTGGATTTTTTCGCGTGCGCATTTGCTAATGCGTTTGATACCACTGCCACCTTTGCCAATGACTACACCTTTTTGGCTTGATTTTTCCACAATAATATGGGCAAAGATTCTATCTTGTTCCGCGCCCTCTTCAAATGTTTTAATCACCACATCAGCCTCGTATGGAATCTCATCGCTTAGATTCTCAAATAAACTCTGACGAATCATTTCTTTATAAATCTCTTTGAGCGAAACATTACAGAGGAGTTCCTCATCATACAAAAATGGTGAAAAAGGCAAATGTGAAGCAATGGTGCGCAATATCATCTCTTTATCAAATCCTCTTTTCACACTTACAGGCAATAATTCCAAAAAAGTATCGCTAAAGCGTTGATATTGAGTGATTTTGCACAAAATCTGCTCATTAGTGCAAGTATCAATTTTGCTTAAAAGCAAAATATGTTTGCCTTGATAGAGTTCTAAAAAATGCTCATAATGTCTTATATCATCACTCACTGGCGCAAGATACAATGCCAAATCACAATCCCCCATTGCCTTGAGAGCTTGGGAGAGCATATATTGATTGAGTAATTTTTCTTGATGATGTATGCCCGGCGTATCCACAAAGATTATTTGCGCATTAAGCGGCTTATAGGGCACAATAAGTTGGAGTTGCTTACGCGTAGCATTTGCTTTATGTGAGACAAGCGCGAGATGCTCTCCTAAAAGATGATTAAGCAAAGTAGATTTTCCCGCATTTGGTCTGCCAAGTGTCGCCACAAACCCAGCACGAGGGGGTAATGTTGGATTACTTATAGATGCTATTTGCATTTGACTTCTTATAACTAAAGAATATAACGCGCTAAATCAATATTTTCTACCAAATCGCCAAGTCGCGCTCTCACCATTTCGCCTGTAATTTCTACTTCTTTACCCTTATAACTATCTACATCAAAGCTAATATCTTCCAACACGCGCTCAATAGTCGTATGCAATCGCCTCGCTCCAATGTCCTCTGTGCGTTGATTAGCATTATGTGAAAGACGCGCAAGTTCCCTAATCGCCTCATCGCTAAATTCAAGTGTAATATCCTCTGTATCAAGCAAAAGCTGATATTGGCGCAAAAGTGAGCTTTTAGTTTGGGTAAGAATCTGATACAAACTTTCCTCATCAAGCATATTCAGCTCTACACGCAAAGGAAATCGCCCTTGCAATTCTGGAATCAAATCACTTGGCTTACTCAAATGAAATGCCCCCGCAGCAATGAATAAAATATAATCTGTTTTAATCTGCCCATATTTGGTATTGACTACACTTCCCTCTACGATAGGGAGCAAATCTCTTTGCACTCCTTCCTTGCTCGGGTCTTGCCTTGAGCCATCTTTGCTTCCCACGGCGACTTTATCAATTTCATCAATGAAAATCACACCATTTGATTCAGCGCGTCTTAACCCTTCTGCTCTAATACTTTCCGCATCAAGAACAGATTCTGTAGCTTCATAAGTCAGCGCTTCTTTTGCTTCTTTTACACTCATTTCTTTTTTGATTCTCTCTTGGCTCACATTAAGCACTTTAAAAATAGATTCTTGCACTTTTATCATATCAGGGGGCATACTCTCATCATTAAGCTGCGACATAGGCTTTTTGCTTATCTCAATTTCAATCATCAAATCATCAACCTCACCCTTAATAACCTTTTGCTTCATCTTAGCAAAGCTTACTTCATATTCGCTTTTCTTTGCTTCACTTACGCCACTTGGCAAAGGTGGGAGGAGTTTTTGCGTAATTTTTTCAATAATATAGTCATTAATTTGTGCTTGAGCTCTTTGCCGATGCTCATTTTCTACGAGATTCACGCTTGCAAGCACCAAATCACGCACCATAGATTCTACATCGCGCCCGACAAAGCCTACTTCAGTATATTTACTCGCCTCAACTTTAACAAAAGGCAAACCCATCATTTTTGCCATACGGCGGGCTATTTCTGTTTTTCCTACACCAGTAGAGCCTATCATAAGGATATTTTTAGGTGTAATCTCATCTTGGACTTCCTTATCAAGCTTCATTCGGCGATAGCGATTCCTTAGTGCGATAGCCACTGCTTTTTTCGCGTCATTTTGTCCTATAATATATCCATCAAGATATTCTACAATCTGTTTTGGTGTCATATTTTCTTTCATACCCACTCCATTATAATTCTAAAATTTTGATATTTGTGTTTGTATAGATACAAAGCTCCCCTGCAATACGCAAAGAATGCTCCACAACTTCACGCGGAGGCAAAGAAGCGTGATAAGTAAGAGCGCGTGCAGCGCTGAGAGCATAGTTCCCTCCGCTACCAATGGCTGCAAGTGTGCCATCTTCTGGCTCTACCACATCACCTGTGCCACTTAAAATATAAATATGCTCGGCATTAAGCACTATCATCATCGCTTCAAGTTTGCGTAAATACTTGTCTTTACGCCATTCTTTACTAAATTCTAATACACTTCGCACCAAATCACCTTTACGCCCCTCTAAAATGCGCTCAAACATATCAAAAAGACTAAAGGCATCGGCAGTAGAGCCAGCAAAACCGCTTAGAATCTGCTCATTATAGAGTGTGCGGATTTTTGTCGCATTATTTTTTAACACACAATTTCCAAAAGTTACCTGCCCATCTCCGCCGATAATCGCGCATTTTTTGCCATTATATTCGCCTTTATAGCCAAGTATAGTCGTTGCTTCAAACATTTTCTATCCTTTTATTGTGCTTTAATTTCAAGTTTAAGCGTAGCATTAATGCCCTGCCCAAGCTTTACTAACACCTCAAATGTGCCTGTGTGCTTTATCGCTTGAGCAATCTCAATATGTTTCTTATCAAGGCTTACTTTATGTTCTTGCAAGGCAAGGGCAATTTCATCTTTTGTGATAGAACCAAAAAGCGTATCATTTGCACCCACTTTTTTATGTAATGTAAGCGTGAGAGATTCTATGGTTTGTTTCATTTGCTGCATTTCAGCCCTCTCAAGTGCAGCAATCTCTTCCGCTTTGCGTTGCTGGGCTTTATATTTATTGACAACTTCATTTGTGGCTCGTTGAGCTTTGCCTTTGGCAATAAGAAAATTTTGCCCATAGCCATCTTTTACCTCAACAATCTCGCCCTTTTTACCAAGCCCCTGCACATTTTCCAAAAGTAGAACTTTCATATTTTCTCCATTGCGTTATAATTGCGATGTCAAATTATAAACAAAAAGTGGCAATATTATGTTAAAAGCATTGAAAAATTCCTATCCGCTTGCCCGCTCAATTTATATTGAACACAAAGCTATGAGGTATCCCCGCCTCATCATCAAAGCCGATTTATCCTTATTTGTGCGTGTGCCACTTAGATTCTCTATGCAAGAATTACAAGCCTTTATCCACAAACACCACAAATGGATAGAATCCACTCTTTTAAAATGCCACGATTCTAACGCACACATACAAAGCATTTTACAAGCCCATAGTGATGAGATTCTTATCTTTGGCACTTGGCAGCCCCTTGCCTCTTTGTATGCACATCACCCACAGGCTCAATCTCTACTCCTCTCATCACCACAGAGTCTAAAAGCACAGCTTAAATCTACACTTTTGGATTATATCTGCTCTCGTGCGCCTCAAATCGCAGCGACTATGGGTGTGCAATATCAAAGTATCAAAATCACAAATGCCCTCACACGCTTTGGGAGCTGCAGCTATGATAATCGTTTGCTCTTTTCCTTTATACTTATTTTTGCGCCAAAGGAACTTATTGATTATGTCATTATTCACGAGCTTGCACATACTCAATTTAAGAATCACTCACAAGATTTTTGGCTTCTCGTGCAAAGCCACTGCCCAAATGCTAAAGCCTATCGCTCTCAATTACGCCAACACGCAAGATTCTATCCATTCTTGCTCCAAAGGCTTTGTTCAATCTATTGCAAATAACCATAGTGTTTTTAACGAGCGCATTTTACACTTTTGGGCACACTTATCTTACTCTTCCAAGTCTCTTTTCTGCACCATCAAAGCCCATAGACTTAATTTGCGAAATATGCATAAACCCCATAGTTGCCTTATGCACATCTTGTATATGAGGCGGGAATACAAGCACTTTTATCCATTTATCATTTTCTGCATTGTTATTGTAGGAAATTTCCTTATCAATCAAATACCGCCACTCTTTGCGCTTATCCCTAAGGCTTACAATCAATACAGAATCCTTATCCTTTGTGTAAAGGCGCATAAGAATCTTGCCATTTGGACTCTCTCGCAGATTCACAAATTCATCTGTTGAGCTAAGCTCATAGCCTTGTAGTGCTAACATATCTAGCTTTTCGTATGCGTCTCTATTACTTGGTTTTTGAGCAATTTTTTTAAGAGTGAGATGTGCCACATTGATTTTACTTTCATCATAACCACACAAATGGCTCGCATATCTCAATGCGACTAAATCCTTTCTGGGCACGATATTTTTATTTTCTGCTGGATTTTCCCCTTCAAATAGAATACGCTCTCGCCTATTTTCCACTTCAAAACTCACTTGGAATCGCACCTCGCCAAGCAATCCATCTAAAAACCATTGTGGCAAAAGATTCTCTATCTCCTTAATATGCTTATCCTCTACGCTCAAATGCATTGGGGCTAGAAAATTAAAACCACTCTTACTTGGCACAAAGTTTGAAATTGTATCCGGATTACCACATTCGCTAGGATATGTATTTATAAAAACAAACTCTCCACTTAAGCTCAAAGGCTTTATAAGCTTATAATACGCAAAAGAATCCCCTCCTGCGTCATTATTGCCCTTGCAAAGTTGTGTATTGCCATTAAGCCGCCCCCAATCACAACCTTCCAAAAGCTTAAAATATGTAGAATCCACCCTCTCATTTGCTATACATAAAGAAAAACTAAAACAAAAACATATGAATAACTTAAATGCATCTCTCATTTATTCTCCTATTGATTTGATAATCTCACAAACTCCTCTAGCACAGCAAAAACGCGTTTGGATTCTATAATCTCCCTTGCTAAAAAATATCCCTCTTTGATACTTTCTGCTTTACCCACAAGGTATAATGCTGCACCAGTATTAAGTGCAACAAGCTGTGTTTTGGGAGAGAGGAGCGCTTGAGGTGAAGCAGAAAAAATATCAAGGCTAATGCGCTTATTTTCCTGCACATCTCCCCCGCAAAGCTCTGTATGTGGAACAAAACTAAGCCCAATCTCACTTGGATTAAACACATAGCTTTTAATCGCGCCATTATCAAGCTCGGTAATTTGTGTAGGCGCACAGAGCGAAATCTCATCATAATAATCAAATCCACTCACAACCATTGCCCTTTTTATACCCAAAATATCAAGCGCGCGCGCCATAATCTCCGTATAAGCCTTATCAAACACACCAATAAATTGATGTGTAACATTTGCAGGATTTGCCAAAGGACCGATAAGATTAAAGGCGCTCTTAAAACCAAGCGAAGACCTTGCAGGTGCAGCAAAGCGCATAGCTGCGTGAAACTTTTGAGCAAATAAAAATGTAATACCAATATTTTTATACACATTCACGCAAGTGTGAATGTCCATATTGATATTCACGCCAAGTGCGCTTAGCAAATCTGCCGAGCCAGACTTTGAAGTAATCGCCCTGTTGCCGTGTTTAATCACTTTTACTCCTGCAGCTCCAAGAAGTAGTGCGCTTGTAGTGGAGACATTAAAAGTCTTATTTGGACTACCACCTGTACCCACCATATCAAGCCGCACCTCATCACTTAAGGGCACAGGAAAAGCAATAGCCTTTTTCTTTAGCACACTCGCAAACCCTGCCAACTCCTCTGCATTCACGCCTTTAATCTCAAGGCTTGTGAGAATGCTACCAATTTGCGCATCGCTCATATTGCCCTCGGTAATTTCGTCCATCACATCATAGGCTTGTTTAAAGCTCAGATTCTCTCCCTGCATAGTGCTTTTAAGATATTGCTTAATAGGAATAATCTCGCGCGTATAATGCAAAAAGTTTAAAAGCATTTTCTCGCCCTCTATTGTGCCAATGGATTCGGGGTGGAATTGCACTCCGATAAGATGATGAATCTTATGCTCAATCGCCATAATTTCGCCATCTTCACTCCACGCACTCACTTCAAAGCATTCAGGTAGTTCATTTGCCTTGCCTACCAAAGAATGGTAGCGCACAATAGGCGTAAGCGGGGTAATATGACGAAAAAGCCCTTTTTGATTATGATGAAGTGGCTCAACCTTGCCGTGTGCAATGTTTTTTGCATTGACAATCTCCATACCAAAAGCTGCCATAATCGCTTGATGTCCCAAACAAATACCCAAAATAGGATATACGCCTTGCAGTTCCTGCACAATTTGGATTGAAATCCCCGCTTCTTTGGGTGTTTTTGGACCCGGACCGATGATGATATATTGAGGATTGATCTCTCTTATCTCCTCAATGCTTATCTTATCACTGCGCACGACCTTTATAGGAAAACCAAAGCGATAAAATGCCTGATAAATGTTATAAGTAAAAGAATCATAATTATCAATGAGCAAAATCATCATTTATCCTTTTGTATGCCAAGCATATCAAGCTGTGAGCGGACTTTATTTTGCGTCTCTATATACTCCGCACTAGGAATTGAATCTTGCACAACTCCTGCACCAGAGCGCATATAATACATACCATTTTGATACACTGCTGTGCGAATAGCAATAGCAAAATCCATATCTTCATCATAAGTAAAATAGCCTATTGCCCCACCATATATACCTCTTGCGTGAGATTCTAAAGATTCTATGGTTTGAATTGCAGCAATCTTTGGCGCACCACTTAATGTACCCGCAGGAAATACAGCTTTAAACGCGTCAGCTTTGCTAAAATGCTTGGAATCCAACTCGCCTTGCACTTCGGAAACAATGTGCATAACGCGCGAATATCGCTCAATTTTATTACGCGCTACTACCTTTACGCCCCCACCTACACTTACTTTACCCGCGTCATTACGCGCCAAATCAACAAGCATTAAATGTTCGGCATTTTCTTTTTCATCTTTTAAAAGCTCGGCTTCAAGCTCCAAATCTTGTGCTACATTTTCACCTCTAGGGCGAGTGCCTGCAATAGGACGAAGTGTAAAAAATGATTGTCCCTGCTTAGTTTTAAGCCTTAGCATAATCTCCGGACTAGCCCCAAGCACCACAAAATCATCAAAATTATAATAAAACATATATGGACTAGGATTTTGATGACGCAAATTCCTGTATGCCTGAAGTGGTGGGATTGAGGAGCGAATCTGCATATATTGACTTGGCACACATTGGAGCAAATCCCCCGCATAAATTGCCTTTTTGATTGTCTCCACCATAGATTCATACTCTTGAGCTGAAGTGGCATTCACACACTCAAAATCTGATTTTTGCATAGAATCTAATCCATTTTGTGGCACTAAAGAAGCAAGGCTTTGAGCAATATGCTCTACTTGCTGCGTGGTTGAATGCTCTTGCTTCTCGTGGGCATATCCAACGCTTACAATATGCACTCTATCAAAAAGATGATCAAAAATTAAAAAATCTCGCCCAAAGATAAACGCACATTCAGGCGCATTATAAAGGGGGGGATTCTTAAATATTACCTCCTCAACCTCTGCAAAAAATTCATAGCCGATATATCCTGCTCCACCAAGAGGTAAAGGCAAATGCGCGGGAATGTTATTATTGGGATTTGGTGCAAGAGTGCGCACAAGAGCCAGAGATTCTAAAAATCCCGCTTTATCTGCGCAAAACATAGAATCTGATGGCATATAATCTGCTAAAGCCTCATATAAAGGCACTTTTTGCCCTCGTGTATAAAGAAAATGTGTGCCGCATTCTTTATAGATTCTAAACGCTTCGTTTAAAATCACAATGGAAAATCTATCTTTACCTGTTTCGTTATATGCAGATTCTAAAAGCACCTTTGCATTCAACGAGTTAAGCACTGCCAAAGGGGTAAGATTATCGCATAATATTTCTTTATGGGCGATTGAGGCTACACGCGAATTGCTAAAATCAAACATCATTTTTCCTTATATTCTCATCACACTCTCACATCTTAGATTAGCGCGAATGTAACTCAACTATCTCTACACCTTGAGGTGCTACAAAAACAAATTTTTTATCATTGATAGCTCCATTAAGTTTAACATTTTTAAGTTTGAGCGTTGTTTTCACACCCATAGAATCCACAAACTCAATGCGTTCTGGCTTTTGTTTATCTACAAAAAGCACATACTCTATGCCATCAACTTTCGTCCGATATGTGTTATCATTGTGCTGTTTTGCAGATTTAAGGATAGAGAGAAAATCTGTTTTATCCTTTAAACGCGAATGGCTTACTTGCTCTAAACGCGGCTCATATATAATGACTTCATTGCCATTCATATAAATTTCTTTTTGTAAAGGTGCTTTATAATCCCATTTAACTTTGCTTGGCATTTTACCTATGATATGCCCCTCATAACGAGTAGGTACACCATCTTCGCTCACAGCGAATTGTTCAAAATCCGCCTCTATGCTGTGTAAATTCTCACCCCACGCAAAAAGTGTCATACACAGGCTAATCAATACAAAAATATAACGTCTCAAAACTTTCATTATCTTGTCCTTAGAGCTAAAATTAAGAGCAAGATTTTACCGAAAGTATGCTAAAATTACGCCCAATTTTCTAAGGTTTATTCCATATAAACCCAATTTTGCTAAAAAGGCTTATCTATGTTGCAATTTCTTATTTCAAAAATTCTTGGCTCACGCAACAATAAACTCATTAAACATTATCTTAAAGAAGTTCAAGCCATTAATGCTTTAGAATCCACTTATAGTGCCCTAAGTGATGCGCAACTACAAGAGGCTTTCAATGAATTAAAAAAGCTTATCCAAAATGGTGAAACTTCACTTCAATCAATCTTGCATAAAAGCTTTGCAATCACGCGCGAAGCAAGTAAAAGAGTGCTGGGTATGCGACATTTTGATGTGCAACTCATCGGCGGTATGGCACTTAATGATGGACGTATTGCAGAAATGAAAACAGGTGAGGGTAAAACGCTTGTAGCAACTCTTGCAGTATGTCTTAATGCGCTCTGTGGAAGAGGTGTGCATGTTGTAACCGTTAATGATTATCTTGCCAATAGAGATGCAAAAGAATTAGAGCCCCTTTATAATTTTTTGGGCTTTCAAGTAGGCATTATCACAAGCGAAGTGCGTGATGATAACGAGCGTCTAAAAGCCTATGCGTGTGATATTGTCTATGGCACAAACAATGAATTTGGCTTTGATTATCTGCGCGACAATATGAAATACGACCTCTCTCAAAAAGTGCAAAGAGAGCACTACTTTGCGATTATTGATGAGGTAGATTCTATCCTTATTGATGAAGCACGCACACCTCTTATTATCTCTGGACCTGTGAATCGCACACTTGAACACTATCAACTTGCTAACAGCGTGGCTCAAAAACTCAAAAATGAGGAAGATTTTAACATTGATGAAAAAAACCGCGTCATTCTCCTCAATGAAGAGGGTATCAAAAAAGCTGAAAGTCTATTCAAAGTGGATAATCTTTATAGTATTGAAAATGCCGCTCTCTCTCATCATCTTGACCAAGCGCTCAAGGCAAATTATCTCTTTATCAAAGACAAAGATTATGTCGTGCAAAATAATGAAGTAGTCATTGTTGATGAATTTACTGGGCGTTTAAGCGAAGGCAGACGCTTTAGTGAGGGCTTACATCAAGCGATTGAAGCAAAAGAAAAAGTAGATATTAAAGAGGAAAGCCAAACACTTGCAGATATTACTTTTCAAAACTATTTTCGTCTGTATGAAAAACTCTCTGGTATGACGGGCACAGCACAAACAGAAGCAAGTGAATTTTTGCAAATTTATAATCTTGAAGTGGTGAGTATCCCTACAAATGTCCCTGTGCAACGCAAAGACCTCAATGACCTTATTTATAAAAGTGAGAGAGAGAAGTTTAATGCCGTCATTGATAAGATTCAAGAACTCTACAAAAAAGGGCAACCTGTCCTTGTAGGAACTGCAAGCATTGAAAAAAGTGAGATTCTCCACGAACTTCTTAAAAAACATAGAATCCCCCACACCGTCTTAAATGCTAAACAACACACAAAAGAAGCTGAAATCATCAAAGACGCTGGGGTAAAAGGCGCAGTAACAATCGCTACAAATATGGCAGGACGCGGTGTGGATATTAAAATCAATGATGAAATACGCGAACTTGGCGGATTATATATTATTGGCACAGAGCGACACGAAAGTCGCCGCATTGATAATCAGCTACGCGGAAGAGCTGGGCGACAAGGCGACCCGGGCATTAGTCAATTCTATTTGAGCCTTGAAGATTCTTTGCTTAGAATCTTTGGGAGCGATAAGATTAAAGGCATTATGGAGCGTCTTGGGCTCAAAGAGGGCGAACACATAGAATCTGGGCTTGTTACGCGTTCAGTTGAGAGTGCGCAAAAAAAGGTAGAAAATCTCCATTTTGAATCGCGTAAGCATTTGCTTGAATATGATGATGTTGCCAATGAGCAACGCAAAGCTGTGTATAAACTACGCAACGAGTTGCTTGATGAGCATTGTTCTTTGCAGGAACGAATTAGCACTAATCGTGAGCTCACTGCACAATCTATGCTTTATAAAGCGCAAATCTTGCCCGGCGATGAAAGCAGTAATTTTAATATTGATTCACTCAAGGCACAAATCAATGAAGAGTTGGGGCTTGATATTGGAAATTGTGAGAATCTTGAGTATGATGAATTACTTGAAAAACTCATTACACAAATGAATACAGCCTATGAGGAAAAAATGTCAAAACTTGAAGCATCACAACGCGCTCAAATTGAACGCATTATTTACTTGCAAGTGCTTGATAGCTCGTGGCGAGAGCATCTTTATACAATGGATAATCTCAAAACAGGCATAGGGCTTCGCGGATACAATCAGAAAGACCCGCTCGTTGAATACAAAAAAGAAAGCTATAATCTTTTCTTGGAATTTGTAGAGAATCTTAAATTTGAAACAACCAAAATGCTTCAAATTATCCAATTAAGAGACAAAGAAGAAGAAGTAGCAGAAAAGATGATTCAAAATATGCAAGAAGAGCTTGAGGAAAACTTGCAAGATTTAAATACTAATTTGGATTCCACACCTGTGAAAAAAAGTAAAATTGCACGCAATGACCCTTGTCCTTGTGGTAGTGGCAAAAAATACAAAGTATGCCACGGCAAAAGCGGACCTAAAAGTGGATTGCTTGCATAAATGAAAACGCTTATTTTTTATCTCTTGCCTCGTTATTTGCGCTTTGATAAAACACAGCCTTTTATTTCTATCACAGCCTTATTAGCATTTTTTGGCGTAGGCATTGGCGTTATGGTGCTGTGTGTGGCAATGGCGATTATGAATGGTATGACAAAAGAATTTGAACGCAAACTCTCTATAATGAATTATCCTCTTAGCATATATTCTACTACTTATGAGGGGGTAGATGATAACATACTTCAGGCACTCAAAACGCATTTTCCTCAATTTCTTTTTAGTCCTTATTTGCGTTATCAAGCTGTGGGTAAGATAGGCAATACAATGAGTGCAGCTATGGTTTTTGGTGTAGATATGCAAGCAGAATCTCAACTCAATGCCGTTGTCAAAAAAGCTTTTACATCTCAAAATAACTCCAATGCAGCATTTGAAAAAAATATTGAATCTTTTATGCAAAAAGAATTTTCCATCCTTGTAGGAAAAAGTATGGAGGAGAATTTTGGATTAGAATCTGGTGATAAACTTGATTTATTTTTCACCCAGCTTGAACCATCTGGATTTAGTTATACGCCCATTAATAAACGTTTTAATGTTGCAGGATTTTTTGAATCTGGCTTGAGAGCATATGATGAAGCTTATGTTTATACGAATTTAAGCGCATTGCAAAAAATCCGACATTTAGACGAGGGCATATATGATGGGATTCACATATACACGCCAAATCCTATGCAAGATATTCATAGCATTGCTGATTTTCTTAACACACAATTTCCTTCTCGTGCTGGAGTTGAGGGCTGGTGGCAACAAAATGGCAATTTTTTCTCTGCCCTAGAGCTTGAAAAACGCGCACTTTTTATTGTGCTTATGCTTATTATCGTAATGGCTGCTCTGAATATTATTAGTTCTTTGCTTATGGTTGTAATGAATCGCCGCAAAGAAATTGCACTACTTCTCTCGCTTGGAGCAAGTAAAAATGAGATTAAGAGCATATTTTTTTGGGTAGGTAACACTATTGGCTTAAGTGGCATTGCACTTGGGATTATTCTCACGGGTGTGGCAATGTATGTGCTTGATACTTTTCCTATTATCTCACTTCCCGCAGATGTATATGGCAGCTCTAAACTACCGCTAGATTTATCCTTGATTGACTTCTCTCTTGCGATTTTAGGGGCAATTTGTATCGTGTGCCTCTCCTCTTATTATCCTGCGAAAAAAGCTTCTTTAGTAGATACCTTGCAAGTTTTACGCAACGAATGATACAATCACATCTTTTTAAGAAACTTGTAAGTAAATAAAATATAGCATACGCAAATGTCCTTGGAATCAGGGGGGTTGATTACTTTTTTTAGGAGTTCCTTTGAAAACACTTTATGTAGGCAATTTAGTTTATGCAGTTACACACGATGAGCTTAAGGAGCTTTTCTCTCAATTCGGTGAAGTTTTTTCTGTTAAGCTTATTAATGATAGAGAGAGTGGCAAACCAAAGGGGTTTGGTTTTGTAGAAATCGCTGATGAAGCTGCATCTAAAGCCATTGACGCGCTTAATGAAAAAGATTTTCGTGGGCGCAATTTGCGTGTAAATGAAGCGCGACCGCGCGAATCATTCTAAGTGAGTATTCTAAAGTCTAGCAGATTCTAGGGAGCAATTCGCCTTGTGGATATTCCACATATCGTTTTCCGCCCCACGCATTACACAAAATAACGTGTGCTTGATTTATATCTTGCACTTTACGCGATATATGCCCAATGATGCAAGCATTCGCGCCAAGCGGGTGGGATTTGAGCAATGCTAATATCTTTTTACTCTCTTTAGGTGGCACAGCCATTACGCATACTCCCTCATTTGCCAAGCTTAGTGCCTCAAGCCCTAAAATCTCACATACACCCTGAACTTGTGGTAATACAGGAATACTCTCCTCTGCAAGCATTATTTCCACACTTGCTGCCCTACTCCATTCATTGAGCACTGCAGCTAATCCTCCCCTTGTCGCATCACGCATTGTGTGTATGTGTATATGGCAATCTCGCACAGATTCTATCATTGGATACAATTGTGCGCAATCACTTTGTAAATCACTTTGCAATGCAATCTCATTTCTTGCGCAAAATATCACAGCTCCGTGCGTCCCAATAGGCGCACTGACAATAATCTCATCGCCCTCTTGCAAATTACTCACACGCCAATTTGCATACAACTCTCCTATGGCTGTTGTATTAATGTAGATTCTATCCGCTGCACCTTTTGGCACAACCTTTGTATCTCCAGAGAGAATCTTTAAACTCGTCTTTTGAGCCTCTGCCTTGATAGAATACAAGATTTGCTCCAACTCTGCCCTTTTCATACCCTCTTCTAAAATCAGCCCAAGCGAGAGATAGCGCGGTTTTGCGCCACGCATTGCTACATCATTACTTGAGCCACACACACAAAGTTTGCCAATATCGCCTCCGGGGAAAAATATCGGGCTTACTACATAGCTATCTGTGCTTAGGGCTATTTTTCCTTTGCTCTCACACACTCCAGCGTCTTCGCCACCATCTACAATAATCTCGCCTAAAATCTTATACATAACCTCTTCAATGAGTGTGTTAGATTCTATCCCTCCACTACCCTGTGAGAGAGTAATATATTGCTCTTTCATTGTTACTCCTTTTTTTAGATTCTAAAAATTGTTGATTTTTTGAGCACTTTGTAAAAGTGAGCAAATCAGCTGCCCCCTCTGCCTACTCCAAAAAGCATAATCACACACAATAAAAAGTCGTTTTTTCGTGCGTGAAATCGCCACATTGAGCGCATAAAGCGCGTGAGTTTGACGCGAATCTGTGAGATGATAATGCAAACTCACAGGAGAGAAAATGACATTATCAAATTCCTGCCCTTGCGCGCTATGGATAGTGAAGATTCTCTCTCTTGACATTTGACGCGTAAGCCGCTGCCTTTGCTTAACAAAAGGTGTAATCACTGCATAATCTGCACCCTTTAGCTTCGCACAGAGCTGCTCACACGCGCGCGCTTCATTCTCGCTCAAATGCTTATCCTGCTCACTTTTACTCCCACTATCAAGCACGAGAATCTCCATTTGCTCATCATTACCCTTTAAGCCTATATGATAAATATATTCATCAAGAATATGCGCAAGATTGTCGCCATAACGATGTGTTCTGCTTAGCTTACTCATACGCATAAAAGTAAATGTTGGTATATCGCAGGTTTGCTGATATGCTTTGATAGTCTCCTTTATAGGTGTGCCTAGAGATTCTATAAAAAGTGCAGAGAGATTCCATAAATACGCATTCTCATTTTCTGCCTTGTTCAGCTCACGAGGAGGCATTTCACACACAGGAGAGAGTTGTTTATGGTCGCCAAAAAAAGAAAGAGGTGTGCCATCAATACACAATGCACAGGTTTTAATCAGCGGTGCATAGGCGCATTCATCTAAAAAAATATGATGAAATTTAAGCTCCAAACTTTCATATCGTTTAATGAATCCATCAAGCGTTACTCCCACCACAAAAGCATTTTTAAGGCGAGTTTTGAGCGTATCTTGGAAATTAAACAAAGTTGTTGCATTTTTTTGCTGCAATATACTCGGATCGCAAGTTTGCGAAAACTCATTCATATAACGCAATGTAGGTGTGCCCAATCGCAAAATATTCTTACGCTCCAATCCTAGTGTATCAAATTGTTGAATAAGTGTGCGCAAAACCTGCTCTAGCGCATTATTTGTAGTGGCGACAACGGCTACTCTTTTGCCTTGTTTGATATAATACAAAAGTGCCTCAAAAAGCACCGCTTGAGTTTTGCCTGTGCCCGGCGGTCCCCACACATAGCTTAGAGGACTTGTGAGCACCATAGACAAAGCTTGATTTTGCTCATTGCTTAAACGCGTAATATGTGGCACTTCGTTGAATGCAATAGATTTTGGCAGGGCAACCTTGTGTCCGTATTTACTAAAAAAATCCTCTACATTTTTGACTAAAAACTTCAAATCACTCAAAAGTGAAAATGTAATGTTTTCCTTTTGTGCCTTTGTAAAAACTACCACAATATGAGGCGATAAAGCGAGATGGAGCACCTTTTGTTTATCATCATAAAAACGAGATTCTATCTCCTCTCCTTCGGCAATGCTATAAAACTCCTCTCCTACACGCAAAAGCAAAGCACCACCAAGCTTTAAATCCATATCTACTACATTGCCTTTAAGCCAGAGTGTTAATTCATCATTGCCCAATTCATAACGCGCAATAGCAATTTCACTTAAACCCAAATCATTATTATCCAAATACTCATAATACCGCTGTGCAGATTCTATAAGGATTTCTTGCAAAGATGTATTCATTGGCTACATCACGCCACCATATTTATAATACGCTGCACACGCCCCCTCACTGCTAACCATACAGCTTCCAAGCGGATTGCTTGGTGTGCAAGCTTTGCCAAATACCTTACAATCAAGTGGTTTTGCCACACCTCGCAAAATATCCCCACAACGACACGCCTTATTATCCGGGGTTGATTCTTTACATAAGATGCTATCAAAAATCTTTTCAGCGTCTAAAAACGCATATTCCTCTTTAAGTTCTAATGCAGAATGCGCTATGCACCCAAGCCCTCTCCATTCAAAACTTTGCCTTGTTTGAAAATACTTCTCCATCATTGCTTGAGCCTTGAGATTACCCTCCATTGTAACTACGCGTTTATATTGAATCTCAAGTTCAACTCTATTTTCTACTTTTTGCTTTACAAGACGATAAATGCTTTCCATCATATCCACAGGCTCAAATCCGCTTACTACAATAGGCAGATTAAAGGAGTGCAAAATATCTGTATAAATCTTTGCCCCACTTATCACGCTTACATGAGAGGGAGCAATCAACGCATTGACACGACATTCCTTAGAATCCAAAATCGCCTTTACAGGTGGAGGCACAAGCACGTGATTAATATGAAAGAACACATTAGTAAGCTTTGATTCTAGCACTCTTTCTATCAAAGCAGCACTCATAGGCGTAGTTGTCTCAAAACCAATAGCAAAAAACACTACGCGCTTATGTGGATTAGCCTTTGCAATTTCTAGCACTTCAAAAGGTGAATACAAAAAACGTACATCAGCTCCCTTAGCCCTTGCATCTGCTAGAGAGCCATTGCTGCCGGGAATCTTTATCATATCCCCAAGAGTGAGTAAAATCACATCTTGCTGCATGGCAATTTCATAGGCTTGATTAATGCGATTTTTAGGCATTACGCACACAGGGCAGCCCGGTCCGTGTATAAACTCAATGTTTTTAGGGAGTAAATGATGCAATCCATAGCGCATAATCGTATGCGTATGCCCCCCACATACTTCCATAATGTAAAGTGGCTCACGAAGCGAATGTGCGAGATTCCCAATGCACTTGGCATAAGCGAGAATCACATCTTTATCGCGGAAATTTTCAATAAGATTAAATGATTCTATATGAGATTTTTGGCGTTTAAGCATATAGTTATACCCCCCCCCCCCCGTAATAGATTCTAAAGCCTCTTTTGGCATAAGCAGACTTTTTTTATTAAAACTCAAAAACATCAATCGCTTGAATTGAAAATATAATCTTGTGCATTCCCTTATAATTTTTAAAGGCAATGGTGGCTTAGCCCATCGTCCTGCGATTGTAGTCTCTATCTCCATTTCTTCTAACACAGGTTTTATACAAACAGAAGGAATATGATGAATATAAAACATACCCATATAGTCATCTACTGGGCGATACCAAGTTTGAGCAGAATGCAAAAACGCTTGCGCACCCATAGGTGTAAGATAATACCCCTGTGTTCCCGTTATTGTCTCAAAAGTTACATAAAAACCTTCAGGCAATACAAAAGTTTTGACTTGCTCCTCTAAAAACATTAATCGCACATATACATATTCACTCTGACTTATATGCGTAAGCTGCTCCCAAAAATGCTCTAAAATCACCATATCATCTTCTAAAATTACTATGGGTTCATTGAGCTGCACACATTTTTGCCACAAGCTATAATGACTTGCAAAACACGCCCTCTCTCCATCACTCATCTCTTTTCCACGAAAACCAATACTTGCCCTTTTAGAATATTGGCTAAAGGCAAGGTGCTCTCCATTTTGTGCGTCAATAGCGTCAAAAAATATAATCTCAAACTGCTCTTTTTGCTGCTCACTCATTTTTTCAAACTGCTTTTGCATAAGAGCTTTACGCTCACTTGCACGCTTAAGATTCACAATAAAAATTTTCATCTATTTGCCTCTATGCGCTCATTTTCTTCTTCTTGCATAGCTTGGAGCATTTGTTCATAGAGCCTTAAGCTCTCTCTCGCACTCTGCTCATCAATCTTACTCATCACATAACCAATATGTAACAACACCCAATCACCTACGCTCACAGATTCTCCAAGCAAATCCAAACTTGCCTCACGACTTACACCTAGCGTATCTACGACTGCCATATTATTATCTTTTAACTCTGTAACTTTAGAGGGGATAGCTAGACACATTTTTAACTCCTTAGAATTGATGTTGTGATTGATAATTTTGTGCGCGTTTTTGCACTATAAAATCCCGCACTTTTGCGATACTCTCAATCTCTTGAGCGCTTGTCAAAAAAAGTGGCACATCTGCTTTAAGCTGGGCTAAATCATCTTTTACTCGCTCTAAATGAAAGCTAAAATACTCCATCATATCTGCTTTGCTCACAATCACCGCGTCCGCACACATAAACATTGTGGGGTATTTAAGAATCTTATCATCGCCCTCTGGGCTTGAGAGCAGCACGATATTAAGATGTGCCCCGACATCATAACTTGCAGGACACACGAGATTGCCTACATTTTCAATAAACAAATAATCCATTGTGGAAACATCACATTGCTTTTGGAGCTCATAAAGAGCAGATTCTATCATTGCCGCTTCTAAATGACACGCCTCTCCTGTGGTAATCTGATACGCACTCACGCCCTTTTCTTGCAATCTTTGCGCATCACGATTTGTTTGTAAATCTCCCTCAAGTACACAGAATCTAAAGTCCTTAAAGCGACTCAAAGATTCTAAAAGTGTCGTTTTACCGCTGCCGGGCGAACTCATAAGATTGATAACATACACTCCTAATTGTTTATATTTTTCGCGCAACTCCTGTGCTTTGAGGTCATTTTGTGAAAGAATCTTGCTGACTATTTGAATGGATTTTTTATTGAGGTTTGGATTATTTTCTAATCGCTCATTGCGGCTTAGATTCATTATTGTCTCCTTGTTTTTCTTGCATTAATGCACAAAAGAGGGCTTGTCCAAAGCTGATACTCGCGTCATTACACGGAATCTTTTCGTGCATAAAAAACGAAATATGGTTGTTTGTAAATAAAGTGTGGATTCTATCACAAAGAAACTTATTTTGAAACACACCACCGCTCAAATATACTTTTAAAGGCTCTTTTTTTTGTTGCTGATATTTTTGCACAAGGCAGAGTGCAATGTGGGCAAGTGTGTGCAAAAAGCGATGAGCTGCCCTATCAACGCCGTGTGTGTTTTTTTCATCAATCACGCCTTGAATAATGCCCCTAAGGCTAATAATATCCTGATTTATATGAAATTCATAAGGCTCTACTTCGCTTTCATATTTTACATAATCGCGCAATGCACAAGATTCTATCATTGCCCCACTTTGCCCCTCATAACTCTGCACCTCTAAAAGCCCAAGCAAATAAGCCACCGCATCAAAAATTCTGCCCACCGAACTTGTAAGCGGATAAATCCCGCTTTTAAAACCACTTTGCAAAAGTGTTAATTCTGTGGGAGCAAAATGCACTTTTTCTTGCACATTTGCCACATCATAGTGCCAGAGGAGACTTAAGGCGCATTTACCAATCTCTTTTATCGCACTCTCACCACCCAAAAGTGTAAATTCCTCAAAATGGCAGATTCTGCGCATTGTGCAAAAATTATTTTGTGAATACGCTTCATACATAAAACATTCTCCACCCCAAATATGCCCATCTTCACCTAGCCCTGTGCCGTCCCATATAATGCCAATCCCATTTTCCTCCAAACCACTAGATTCTGCCAAAAGTGCATAAAAATGAGCTTTATGGTGAGAGAGAGGATATTTTTGCACATTCTCAATCTCTGCGGCAAAATGCGTAGAAGCATAGTTTGGGTGCAAATCACAACCTAGTGCTCGTATGGGCTGTGCGTAGAGATGAGTAAAAAAATCATAATGTGCTTTATAACGCAAAAGCGAATCTACATTATGTAAATCCCCAATATATGGGCTTATCACAGCTTGATAATGGGTATTTGCTCCTTTATGTATAAAGCTAAGAGTGGCTTTTTGTTGCGCACCCACGCCCATAATAATGCTTTGAGCATCTTTTTGTGTAGATTCTTGCATAGAATCGTGTATGGGCAATTTAAAGTCTAAAAATGCAGGTGCATAGCCTCTTGCTAAACGCAAAGGGCGTATTTTTCCCGCCATACAACGCACTATGCTATCATCAATGGGATTAGAAATGCTGCGATTATAATCTAGTATAACATCATACACTGCATTTTCCCCACCGAGCTTTTGCTGGAGTGCATCTAAATCAGCGATAATTGGCTCACCGCTCACATTAGCGCTTGTAAAAATAAGAGGTGTGTCAAGGAATGTAAAAAGTAGGTGCATAATGCCATTATAGGGTAAAATCGCCCCCACACTCTGAATCTGTGGCGCAATAAGCTCAAGACATTCCTCATTGATAATGCCTGCTCTTTGATAATCTCGCTCTAAAAGCACTATGGGTGCTTGAGGGGATAATAATGCCCTTGTTTCTTGCTCATTTATAGAAGCAATAGAGCTTATATCTTGGAGATTCTTAAACATCACCGCAAAAGGCTTGTGTGAGCGATTTTTTCGTTCCCTTAATGTTTTGATTGCTTGGGCATTAGTTGCGCTTACCACTAAGTTAAATCCTCCCACACCTTTTATGGCAACAATCTTACCTGCTTTGATTTTTTGTGCTACAAGCTCTAAAAGCTTTATGTCATCTTGAGATTGCCTAAAAGAATGTATCGTGCCATATTCATCAATCACACGCATTTGTATAGCACATTGATGACACGAATTAGGTTGAGCGTGGAATCGCCTACTCAAAGGATTATCATACTCGCCTTGACACTGCTCACACAAAGCAAAATCGCGCATAGAAGTGTGGATTCTATCATAAGGCAGAGTATGGATAATAGAATATCGTGCTCCACATTCTGTGCAGGTAGTAAAAGCATAATTAAAAAATCGCCCTCTGTCTTTCATATCTGCTAAACACTGCTCACATATGCGCGTATCAAGCGGCAAAAGTGTTGGCAAAAGTGAGCAATCATTTTGAGATTCTCTAATTTCAAAGCAATCGCCTAAAATATGTGGAGTGCTTATAAGCGTGATAGAATGCTGGGTGAGGCGCGCATTTGGGGGAGGAGAGGCAAGAATATGATTGATAAATTCATCAAGTATTGTGCGTGAGGGCACTTCAACGCAGATGAAAAGGCTGGTATAGCGATTTTGCACATAGCCTCTTAAACCCATTTTATGAGCGAGATGATACACAAATGGACGAAACCCCACTCCTTGTATAATGCCAAAAAGTTCAATATGATAAATTTTCATCGTTTCTCTCATTTTTAAAGTATATCATTGTTTATTAAGGATAACAAAGCACTCATAACGCATATATAAAAATATGATAAAATACTGCATTTATTTTTATAGAATATAAGGAGCAAGGAATGAGAGAAGCCGGTATAGAATTAATGAAAAATACAAAAAGTGTGCGCGATATTGATATTAAAGACAAAAGGGTGCTTATTCGTGTGGATTTTAATGTGCCAATGGACGAGGATTTTGATATTTCAGATGATACGCGTATTCGCGAAGCACTACCCACTATCAATTATTGCATTGATAATCACGCAAAAAATATAGTGCTTGTAAGCCATTTAGGACGTCCCAAAGGGCGCAGTGCAGAGTTTTCGCTTAAACACGTCCTCAAGCGCGTAGAGCGACTTTTGGGACGCGATATAGCTTTTGCAGAAACGATAGAAAATGTAGAGAATCTCCAACAACAAAACGAGGGTAGTGTCATTTTGCTTGAAAATATTAGATTCTATGAGGGAGAGGAAAAAAATGATGAGGAACTCTCTACCAAGCTCGCCTCTCTTTGTGATATATATGTCAATGACGCTTTTGGCACAAGCCACCGCGCACATTCAAGCACTTGTGGTATTGCTAAATATGCTAAAGAACGTGTAGCGGGATTGCTACTCAAAAAAGAAATTGATTCGTTTGCCAAAGCAATGGCAAATCCGCTCAAACCTGTGCTACTTATCGTTGGTGGAAGCAAGGTAAGCTCAAAACTCGCACTTTTGCACAATATCCTCAATGTTGTAGATAAAATTATTATAGGTGGTGCGATGAGCAATACTTTTCTCAAAGCACGAGGCTTTGATATGCAAAAATCTCTTGTGGAAGATGATTTGGTAGGTGATGCACGAAAAATACTTGATAAAGCAAAGGAGGGAAAAGTCAAAATCTATCTGCCCGTAGATGTCGTGAGCACCGATGATATTAAAGAACATCGTCATATCAAAATCACACCTGCACAAGATATACCAGAGGGTTTTATGGCAGTGGATATGGGACCTGCGACAAGCAAGCTCTTTAGCGAAGTAGTGCGAGATTCTCAAACAATTATTTGGAATGGACCACTTGGCATTTATGAAATACAAGCTTTCTCACGCGGAACATTTAACCTTGCTCACGCCGTGAGTGATACTTACGCCTTTAGTCTTATCGGTGGGGGCGATACTGCTGATGCGATAGATAAAGCAGGAGAGAGAGATAATATGAGCTTTATCTCCACAGGCGGTGGAGCGAGTTTAGAGCTGCTTGAAGGGAAGATTCTTCCTGCATTTGAGGTGCTTGAGCGCAAGTAATGAATCTCTTTGCCCTTAGCCTTGAAGCCCTCAATGCTCCAAGCATAGAATCTAAACTATCCTACCTTGAAGTCATTACCTCTCACAAACATCTACTTTGTGAGCAAATGTTATCCTCATCACATCATAACCCTTCTGCACTGCAATCTCCCTCTTATGCGGGATTTTGTAAAATTATCCACCCAACTAAAATTCGCCGCCCCAAGCATATTAAAAGTATAGAATCTTTTGCCAAGGTGCTGCATTCTATTGTGCATATTGAATATAGTGCGATTGATTTAGCCCTTGATGCGCTTACACGTTTTAAGAATCTGCCTCTATCCTATTATGATGATTGGCTTGAAGTAGCGTTGCAAGAATCGTTACATTTTCGTCTTTTGCGAGAATGTCTCAATATTCTTGGCTATGAATATGGAGATTTTCCTGTGCATTCACAACTTTTTGACGCGCAGGTGGCAACGCCTGATTTTAGCAATAGAATGGCTTTGCTTCATAGAGGACTAGAAGCAAATGGACTTGATGCAAATCCTTTTGTGGCAAACAAAGTAAAAGCTTTTGAGCATTCTCTCACGCCAAAAGTGCTTGAGATTCTTCAAATCATTTTGCACGATGAAATAGAACACGTGAAAAAAGGGGATAAGTGGTGGAGATTTGCCAATACTCAAGCAAGTGCGCAGGATTTTGTGGCAATCCTCAAGCATTTTGAGGCATTTCGCCCTATCTCAAAAGTTCTTCACTATGAAGCACGATTACAAGCTGGATTTTCACCCCAAGAGCTAGAAATGATGAGCATTTTATCTTAATATACATTTAAGTTTTAATTTCCTAATATTGCCTCACACAAAATAAAGGAGTGGTAATGCAATTATATGCAAGATTAAAGCTTATTTTAAAAAATTTAAGTGCTAAGAAGCATTCAGGATTATTAGAGAGTGAGAGAAATTCAAGCATTTCCTCATCAATGGATTATCCTCAATTTTGTGCTCTAGCGGCGCAAGATTCTAAAGTATTTGAGCATTTTAGGACAAATCCTATCTATACTGCTATCTTAGAGCATATAAGCCCAGAGTTAGGGCAGCAATATCTCAATGTGGTGTTACAAAGAAATTGTTTTAGTATGCAAGATTTTGAGAACTTCAAAAGGAATGATTTATACGGGGGGGGGGGCAATATATAATTATAACCCCATTGGCAAGATAACTCCAAGCACATTACGATATGTCAAGGTGTTATCAGATTTAATGCTTCATTTTGGTGCTTTGGACAATCTAAGAATCTGTGAAGTAGGTGTAGGGTATGGCGGACAAGCAAGGGTTATTCATAGCTTATTCACGCCAAAATCTTATGATTTTGTAGATTTAAATGCTGCACTCAAACTCACGCAAAAATATTTAAGCCATTATGATGATATACATTCAACACTCAATTTCCTTACACTTGAAGATATAACTTTGAAAGAAAAAGAATATGATGTATTCATAAGCAACTATGCCTTTAGCGAATTGCACAGAGACATACAAGATGTATATACAAAATATCTTATTACCAATGCACACAATGGCTACATCACCTATAATAATATATCGCCAAAAGAACTTAAAAGCTATGCGCTTGAAGAGTATCAGTTACAATTTCATAAAGATATACATATTTTAGAAGAAATCCCAAATACACATATTGATAATAGGATTCTTATATGGAAAAATCAATAAAAAATTGACTACTTGAAAGCTCTTAATGATTATATTGCATATTGTATGATAAAATCACATATCTTAAATATCAAAATATAAATATAAGGCATTAAATGCAGTTTGAAATGCTTTACTCAAAGATTCATCGCGCTAAAGTCAGTGATGCGAATCTTAACTATGTCGGTTCAATCACAATTGATAAAACGCTCGCTCAAAGTGCTCATCTTCTAGCGGGTATGAAAGTAGAGATTGTAAATATTAATAATGGCGAACGTTTTAATACTTATGTCATTTATGGCGATAAAAAGGGTGAAATTTGCCTCAATGGTGCTGCTGCACGCAAAGTTCAAATAGGCGATATTATCATTATCATTGCTTATGCTACATACACTCAAAGTGAGCTTGAACACTATAAGCCTACTATCGTACAAGTCAATGAACACAATCAGATTCTATCTATTACAAATGAGGTGTAACGATGTTTGATGCAAAACAACTTGGAGCAATGCTTGGCTCTATGCAAGATACTATCAAAGATTTACAAGCACGCAATGAGCAGACGATTCTTAGTGCCAAAAGTGGTGGTGGGCTTGTAAGCGTAAGCTGCAATGGCAATGGTGAAGTCATTGACATTAGTATTGATGATAGTTTGCTTGAAGATAAAGAATCTTTGCAGATTCTCTTAATGAGCGCACTCAATGATGTCCATAAAAGTGTAGAAAATAATCGCCAATCAAGTGCTATGGATATGTTTAATGGATTAGGCGGGGACTTAAATATCTTTGGTGGGAAACCAAATGGCTAAAAACTTCTCCTTAAAGCTCACTCTTGGCTTTATATTTTGTTTTTTTTCTCCCTTACTTTGGGGATATGATTATTCCCATTGTATCAAATATTTTAAAGCAGCGAGCACACCTGTGGGTTCAAGTAATGCTATTAGTCTTAAAAATGGTTCAAAACAAGTGCATATTCTCTATTCTCCTATACCGCCAAAAAATGTAAAGATTCTCAAAGCTGACCCATTTATCGGGCTTTATCTGCTTAATGTGCCGCGCACGAAGCAAAGTTATGCTCTCCTCACACTTGATAAACGCACACTTAATGACAAAAGGCTTGCTTTTATCTCTTCATCTCCTCAAGTGCAAATAGGGCATATTACCAAGCGTCAAAGTGGATTCTTAAATTATGCGCGATTTTCTACTGCCACATCAGCCAATGGCGTTTTGGGTAACATTTGTTATCAAATCTATGGTTTGGGCGTGGGCAATGGCAGTTTTATTGAAAAAAAATATATTGATAGGTTTCTCGCACAAAAATCTCCTTATTATGGCGATTTAGGCATTCGCTTTGAGCATAATGAAGCCATTGTGCGAAGCATTGACCCTTTTATGTCTCAAAATCCTTTCAAACCCCAAGATAAGATTCTCTCTATTAATGGCACTAAAGTGCAAAGCAGCGATGAAGCAGAATGGGTAATGAGCAATCTCAAAAAAGATTCCCTTGCTCAAGTTGCTCTTTTGCGCAATGGTAAAACTCTCAAAGTCAAAGTCAAAGTCAATCAACGCTATGGCGGCTTTTTGCTTAAAGATACCTTTCTTGAGCGCTTTGGCATTGATATAGACAATCAAATGATTATTCAATCTATCAATCTTGACAAAGCAGGGAGATTCAATGAATTGCGCGCAGGAGATAGAATCTTGTGGATTAATAAAGAACCTATCATTACACAATCCACCGATACAGCAAGCAAACGCTTTGAACACTTGAGGTTTCTCCTCTCTCAAACACATTTTGATGACAGATTTGAGGGCAAAATACAGCTACTTATCGTGCGCGATAATCTTGAGATATTCGTTAAAGTCTAGGGGTGAATATGAGCATTGCACAGATTCTTAATGATTTTGAGGCATTTCTTATCAATCAAGAACCGCAGATTCCAAGCTTTCACCCATATTATCAAACAGCTTTATGGGAAATGATGAAAAATGGTGGCAAAAGATTCCGCCCTGCACTCGTATTTTGCGTGGTTAATGCTCTCGCTCCTCAACTTATAAAAAATGCTTTTTTGCCCGCCCTAAGTATTGAATGTATCCATACATATTCACTCATACACGATGATTTACCCTGTATGGATAATGCGCCTTTAAGACGCGGACACGCTACACTGCATACAAAATATGATGAAACGCTTGCACTTTTGGTAGGTGATGGGCTAAATACCTACGCTTTTGCTTTGCTTTGCCAAGCGCGGCTTGACCCACAAGTTAAACTCGCCCTTATTGAATCTCTCGCACAAAATGCTGGTATTGGCGGTATGGTGCTTGGACAGAGCTTAGATTGTGCTTTTGAGGACAAAAAACTTTCATTACAAGAACTTCAAATTATACATACAAATAAAACTGCCAAACTCATTGCCACTTCTTTGCAATTTGGTGCTATTATTTCAAATGCAAAAGCATATTTTGCTTCATCAATGTATGAGTTTGGGCTAAAGCTCGGCGTGTATTTTCAGCTACGCGATGATATTATTGATACTTGTTTTGACACACAACAAGCGGGTAAGACAACGCAAAATGATACACATAAAAATAGCTATGTGAATCTACTTGGTTTAGAAGGTGCGAAAGCAGAATTTACTCGTATGAAAAAGCAGATTCAAAAGGAACTCCAAACATTTGACAAAGCTGTTTGTGTCCATTTGACTACTCTTTTGCAAGACTATTTTAAGGATATTGAATGAAACGCATTCTCCTTACCAATGATGATGGCTTTGATTCAAGCGGACTTCTTGCGCTCAAAGATGCCCTCAAAGACATAGCACAGGTAATGGTTGTCGCTCCTGCAAACGAAAAATCAGCCTGTGGGCACGGGCTGACACTCACGCGCCCACTTAGTTTTGTGCGACTTGATGATGATTTTTACAAGCTTGAAGATGGCACACCAAGTGATTGTGTGTATCTTGCACTCAATACACTTTATCAATCATCGTGCAAGCCAGATTTGGTTATTTCAGGCATTAATCTTGGTTCAAATATGGGAGAAGATATTACTTATTCAGGCACTGCAGCGGGTGCTATGGAAGCGTGCATACAAGGTGTGCCTGCCATTGCTATCTCACAGCTTATGCCAGATAAAAATCGCTCCAAACATTTTGATTTTTCCCTCGCTAAAGAATGTATTTATGAAATTACTGAACTTATTTTTACTAAAGGATTCCCTTTAGGAGAGCGCAAATTCCTTAATATCAATATTCCCCATATTAAACCCAAAGAATGTAAGGGCTACAAAATCACACAAATGGGTTATAGAATCTATGCCGATAATGCACATTTACACCGCAACCCACGAGGACAAGAATATTATTGGTTAGGGCTACACCCTTTAGAATGGGAAGAAAGAAGTGATATGCCTCATAGTTACGGTTCTGATTTTAAGGCAACACACGAACATTATGTCTCTATTACGCCTATTAAGCTTGATATGACAAGCTATGAGGATAGCTCATCTCTTTGTGAATGGATACGATTATGAATGAACTTATTGATGAAAATATGATAATTGACAGATACACGCGTTCGCGCATTATTTTTGGTGAAAATTTTGAGCGCATACAAAATACCAAAGTAGTTGTATTTGGCGTAGGTGGCGTGGGAGGCTTTGTCGTGGATTGTCTTTATAGAAGTGGATTACAAAATATTACAATTGTAGATAAAGATTGCTTTGATATTACAAATCAAAACCGCCAAATTGGTGCAGAACACATAGGTGAGCCAAAAGTGGAAGTATTTGCACGACTTTATCAAGGAATCACACCCATTCAAGAATGTGTAGATGCGGCATTTTTAGAGCGATTTAACATAATGGAGTTTGATTATATTGTTGATGCTGTTGATGATATTATTGCAAAAGTAGAAATTGCCAAAATTGCCTCAAACAAGCCTTATGGAAAATATATTATTGCCACAGGAAGTGCAAAAAGAGTAAATCCTCTTTTTATCCGAGTAAATAATGTGTGGAAAAGCTACGGCGATAAATTTGCGCGAAAATTGCGCACTCATTTAAGAAAAGTCAATATTCAAAAGGCTATTAAGGTAATATTTAGCTCTGAGGGTGCAAAATGTGGTCCATTAGGTAGCTTTAGTGGAGTTACAGCAAGCTTTGGGCTTATCATTGCAAGTGAAATTATCCAAGATATAATTAAGGAGTATTAAAAATGAACGAATATGATGAATACAATGACTACGAAAACATTGATAATGAGGATTTTGAAGATTACGATGATGAGGATTATTCATATAATGCCTATGATGATGACGATTATCAAAACCCTGATAGTGAATATTATGAGTAAGGATTCTTAATGAAAACACCCTCTGTGCTCCGCGTAGCACTTGTGCAGCAAGCCTACAAGGGGAATAGAGAGGCAATGATGGAATCAACTGCTGCAATGATAAGTAAGGCAGCAGATGCTAATGCACAACTTGTGGCATTGCAAGAACTTCATACGCGCGAATATTTTTGTCAAAGTGAGAATCCACGATTTTTTGATTATGCAGCAGATTTTGATAAAGATATAGCCTATTTTAGCGCATTAGCCAAAAAGTATAAAATTGTGCTACTTACTTCACTTTTTGAAAGGCGTGCTGCTGGGCTATACCACAATACTGCTGTTGTTTTTGATACTGATGGTTCTATTGCTGGAAAATATCGCAAAATGCACATTCCTGATGACCCACAATTTTATGAGAAATTCTATTTCACGCCCGGTGATTTAGGCTTTGAACCCATATCTACAAGCTTGGGGAAACTTGGTGTGCTTATTTGCTGGGACCAATGGTATCCAGAAGCAGCACGCATTATGACACTCAAGGGGGCGCAAATGCTTATTTATCCCACTGCTATTGGGTGGTTTGATGAGGATAGTTTAGAGGAAAAAATGCGGCAAAAAGAAGCGTGGATAGCTGTGCAAAGAGGACACAGCATTGCAAATGGATTGCCAACAATTGCCATTAATCGCGTAGGCTTTGAAAAAGATGATAGCGAGGTAGGTAAAGGCATACGCTTTTGGGGCAATAGCTTTGCCTTTGGGGCACAAGGGGAACTTCTAGCGCAAGCAAGCGAAGATAAAGAGGAGATGATTGTAGTAGAAATTGATTTACAAGCGAGTGAGAAAGTACGCCGTATGTGGCCCTTTTTACGCGATAGACGCATAGAATCTTATAGTGAAATCCTCAAACGCTTTTGCAATTAAGACTTCTTTTGCTTCAAAAACTATATCGTGTTATTCAACATAATTTAATGTTTATGGGTATAGAATAACTCGTTTCTAATGAAACAATCTTCACAAAAAAGGACAAGCAATGAAAAAAGTTTTTATAAGTGTAGCTCTTAGTGCAAGCCTAGTAAGTGGTGCTTTTGCTGCAGCAAATAGCAATACAGGGTGCGGACTTGGCTCATATCTTATTGATAAACAAGGTATTTTGTGGAATCTTTTTCAAGTAACCACAAACCACACTTCTGGGACACAAACTTTTGGTATCACTTCAGGGACTTCTGGCTGTAAAAGTGGTAAGGTCGCTATGGATAGCCGCACTCAAGAATTTGTAGCTGCAAATATGGATGCTCTTTCTCAAGAAATAGCTCAAGGCAGAGGCGAACACCTTGATACGCTTGTAGAATTATTAAATGTAGCGGACAAAGATGCTTTTAAAATAGCACTCCAAGAAAACTACAACAAGCTCTACGCAAGCAAAGATGCTCAAAGTGCAGATGTGCTTGATGGAGCTGCTACTCTTTAAGATATTCCCTGCCACACTCAAAGTGTGTGGGGGATATGAATGTTATAAGGATTCATATTTTTAGGCGGCTTTTTATTCTCATCTCTTCTGTTTATGTATGCTCCATACATACACTTATAGCAGATACTCTTTCATCAACACCCATATTAGAATCTCACAATACTTCTATTGATATTCTCCTTGAAAAAGCTAAATCCCTCAACCTCGCAGATTCTAAGGAATGGAAAGACCTTTTGCATATTGATAAAAAAACAAGTGAAATCATCTCACCTTATTTTTTTCTCACTCACCTACCCTCAAAGAATCTCGCAGAAGATGAGCTTGAAGCAACTATTCGCGCATTTTATCAATCAAAAGAATCTGTGCAGATTCCACAAGAGATTTTACAAAAAGCTCAAAAGCAGATTCGTTTTTTTGCAGAAAATAACATTAAACTTCCTGTCCGCTCCATAGAACAACAAGATTATCACGCTCTGTGTCGCTTTCCTGCGCGGTTTGCTTTTTTATCAAAACATCTTACCTTTACTTCCCTCCCACAAGTGCAATGTAGCGAATTTCAAGCAATGCGTGATTATATCGCGCCTACAAAGGCAAGTATTATCTTTCCTTCAGCTCATATTAACTCCCCTGCTTCAATGTTTGGACATACATTTTTACTTTTAGATTCTACCTTTCAATCCCGACTTCTCGCTTTTGCAATAAACTATCAAGCCGATGCAGACCCAAGAGAGGAAAATGCTATCGGATTTGCGTTCAAGGGGCTTTTTGGATTGCATACCGGGAGTTATTCTATTTTGCCCTATTATGATAAAATCAAAGAATACTCCAATACAGAATCCCGCGATATGTGGGAATATGAGCTCAATCTCACTCAAGAGGAAATCACACAGCTTTATAATCATATTTGGGAACTTACTGATGCATTTAGCTGGTATTATTTTTTTCATCGTAATTGCTCTTATAATATTTTGTGGTTACTTGAAGTAGCGCGTCCAAGCCTTGCCTTGCGGCATAAATTTATCTATCAAGTCAATCCCCCTGAAACACTCTTTGCCTTACAAGAAGCCAATCTCATTACGCATATCACCTATCGTCCAAGCAAACGAGCTAAACTGCTTTCTTATGAAAAAGTAATGAGCAATGCACAAGTCTCACTCGCCAAATCTCTGGCTAAAGGCACAAAACAACCCAAAGATATTGTAGAGAATCCTCACTTAAATTTACACAATAAGCAATATATTTTAGAATCTGCCCTTGAGTTAAGCGAATATCGTTTTCTTAAAGGCAAACTTGATAAAGAGCAATACACGCAAATTGCTCATAACCTCGCCTCCACACGCTCAACACTTGGTGCGAGCAAGCCACCTTTTTTACCTACTCCATCTAATCCGCTTGAGGGCAACCAAAGCCTTAGAATCACTCCTTTGCTCTTTGGCAACAAACAAGGGTTGCACCCCGCACTTGATTTTAGAATCACTTTCCACGATATTACCGATAATGACAAAGGCTATCTTCAAGGCGCACAAATTGAGCTAATGCGCACTCTTGCTTACTTTGACACAAGCTTAAAAGAATCTAAGCTCAAACTCTATGAACTTAATATCCTTTCAGTCGCCTCAATCGCGCCAATAAGCAAATTTTTCAAACCCTTTTCTTATCGGCTAGAAAGCGGATTCAATCGGAGCTTCAATGATAATGCCTTGCATTATTTTGCAGCATTTGGCGGGGGACTATCTTTGAATCTTTCATCATTTGGATATGGATATTATCTGCTTGAGCCGACTTTTTTCCTTGATATACTCAATCGCTCTGATTTTGCCCTCAACCAAGTGCTTGGGATTGTCTTATCAGATAATAATCGCCTCAAAGCGACTTTTGAATATAAATTCAAATCCTACACGCTCACGCATTTTAGTCAATCCTTTGATAGTACTTTGAGTATCAATCTCAAACAAAATCTCGCCTTTCTTGCAAGAGTGCAGATGCTTAAAAATGATATGTCTCCTTCATTGCAACCCACTTCAATGCTGGGCGTAAGACTTTATTTTTAGATTTTTTGGACTAGATTCTCTAAAAGTGCATATTCTCGCAGAATCTGCCACGATTCCACAAGCTTTTCATAGCTATAACGCGCATTTGCCGGACTTGATGAGGGAAGCAAAAAGACTTGTATCTGCTCACACATCTGTGCATTAAAAAATCGCATAAAAAGCTCATACGCTTTGCGTCCATTGCAAAAAATAGCATTGATTTTTGCACTTGAGAGTATCACTGATATGTCATTAGGCTTGGCATTACTCAAAGTGTTATCACTAGAATTATAAATATCGCACTCACGCACAATATCCCACAGGGCAATACGATATGTGAGTAAAAATTGCTTTTTGACATCTCTATTTTGTATGTTTATGTCAATTTCAGGGGCAAAAAGTGTAGCAAGAATACGCCAAAAACGATTGCGCGAATGTGCATAATAAAATTGCTCATCGCGTGAAATCACAGAGGGAAATGAACCTAAAATCAGCACACGCGAATGCTTATTAAACACGGGTGCAAAGGGGTGAATGAGGTGCATTTTTTGCATTTGAATCTTATGAGTTGGCAATGTTTATCCTCTCAATTTTCTTTAAAATCTGCTTTGATTTTTTAGATATATGATTCTAACCTAATTTAACAATTCTCTATATAATGCCACTTTTTATACCAAAGGAAGAGTATGCTAGATTTTGATTTTATGCGTCAATGTGTGCCGATGTTTGCCAAAGCTCTCTCTTTGACTTTATATATCTCATTTTTTGGCATTGCACTCTCTCTTATCATTGGCTTTATTGCAGCGTGGATTCTCTTTTTAAGAGTGCGACTTCTTAGCCCCATTGTAGCGCTCTATGTGGAGTTAGCGCGTAACACGCCACTGCTTATCCAGCTCTTTTTTCTCTACTATGGATTGCATAGTGTCATAGGCATAAATCTCAACGAATATGTGTGTGCTATCGCAGGTTTAGCATTTTTGGGCGGTGGGTATATGTGCGAGAGTTTCCGCACAGGTTTAGAATCTCTTCCGTACTCACAAATTGAGAGCGCACAAAGCATAGGCTTGCAATCTCATCAAATGATGTTTTATATTATCCTGCCTCAATCCCTTAGTGTTGCTTTGCCCTCTGTGGGTGCAAATGTCATTTTTCTTTTGAAAGAAACTTCAGTTGTAAGCGTCATCGCTTTGGCAGATATTATGTTTGTAACCAAAGATATTATCACACATTATTACAAAACAAATGAAGCCCTAACTCTGCTTGTGCTAAGCTACCTCATCGTGCTTTTACCACTCTCTGTGGGCTTTTCACTCCTTGAGCGATTCTATAAAAAGCGAGTGTTATAATGGAAATATTTTTTATTGGCTCAAACTTCGCTCGGCTTTTGCAAGGTGTGCTTCTCACACTTGAAATTGCTCTTATCTCTATTATCTTTGCTACATTTGGCGGACTTATTTTAGGTTTTGTGATGACTGGACGAAGCCTCATTATACGCGGGATATGTAGATTCTATCTTGAATGCGTGCGTATTATCCCTATCCTCGCGTGGCTTTTTATTGTGTTTTTTGGGATTTCACAACAATTTGACATAAATCTTAGTGCCATAACAAGCGCGATTATCGTCTTTAGTCTGTGGGGCGTGGCTGAAGTGGGAGATTTGGTGCGTGGAGCTATCACTTCTTTGCCCAAACATCAAAATGAAAGTGGCAAAGCACTTGGTTTGAAACAATGGCAAATTATGTGCTATATCATTTTCCCTCAAGCACTCCGCCGCCTTTTACCCTCAATCATTTCACTCTCAACGCGTATGATTAAGACAACTTCGCTTGTGGCATTACTCGGAGCTGTGGATTTGCTCAAAGTCGGACAGCAAATCATAGAGTTGAACAAATCTAATCCAAATGCAAGTTTTTGGGTGTATGGGGGGATTTTCTGCACTTATTTTATCCTATGTTACCCACTTTCATATCTAAGTAAAATGCTGGAGAAAAAATATCAATGAAATCAACACAAGACACACCACTTTTAAGTATATCTCATCTAAAAAAAACTTATAATGGAGTGCATTTTGTGCTTGATGACATTTCTATGCAAGTGCAAAAGGGCGAAGTCATCGTGATTTTAGGACCTAGTGGGTGTGGCAAAAGCACATTTTTGCGCTGCATTAATGGATTAGAATCTACTCAAGGTGGAGAAATTAAATTTAATAATGAAATCATTAATCTGCCAAAAACAAAATGGAATAAAATCCGCCAACACATCGGTATGGTGTTTCAAAGCTATGATTTATTCCCTCATATGAGCGTAATGGAAAATATTTTGCTCGGTCCCACAAAAGTGCAAAAACGCAATAAAAACGAAGTAATAGCACAAGCGCGGACACTTTTGGAACGCGTAGGACTCGGACACAAAATACAGACTTCGCCCAAAGAGTTAAGCGGAGGACAAAAACAACGCGTAGCTATCGTGCGTGCGCTGTGTATGAATCCACAAATTATGCTTTTTGATGAAGTAACCGCCTCGCTTGACCCTGAAATGGTAAAAGAAGTGCTTGAAGTAATACTAGAGCTTGCAAATGAGGGTATGACAATGCTTATTGTAACCCACGAAATGCGCTTTGCTCAAAAAGTCGCAGATAGAATCTGCTTTTTTGATGAGGGCAAGCTCGTAGAAGAATCTACGCCACAAGAGTTTTTTACCGCACCCAAAAGCCAAAGAGCACAAAAATTCCTGAATGTGTTTGAGCTCTAAGAATCAACAAGCGTAAATTAGGATTTAATGGCTTTGATTCCCTCTTGTGTTATAATGAGTTATCATAATCTCAAAGGAATTTAAAGTGATAGTAAAAGATACTTTTTTTGATGAAAATAAGAATTGCACTTTTGAAAATGATAAACTCAACAGAAAAGATATTGCCATCAATTTAACTCATATTTTAAGGCATTCAGAGATAAATTCACAAGGCTTAATTCTTGCACTCAATGCACAATGGGGAAATGGCAAAACAACTTTTATTAAGATGTGGAAAAATATGCTTGATAAGGATTGTAAGATTCCCAATCTTTATTTCAGTGCTTGGGAGGAAGATTATACCAAAGAGCCTTTGATTTCTCTTTTAGGAGAATTGAATCAGTATCTAAAAGAAAATAAAGTTAAAAATAAGGAATTTAATCAAGCAATAGGGTCTGTGCAAAAAATCTTAAAAGAACATTACCTGCTTTATTGAAGGTAAGTGTGAAAGGCTTATTGAATAAAATTGCAATAGATAATGAATCATTTAAAGAACTCTCACGAGTATTAGTAGAGGATAGTGCAAAAGTATTAATTGAACATTATTCACAAGAAAAGAAATGTTTAGAGCAGTTAAAAGAGAATCTAACAAAAGTCTTTGAACTTGTAGGCGCAAAAGAGAAACAGCCTTTTATTATTTTTATAGACGAGATAGATCGCTGCCGTCCAACTTATGCGATTGAAATGTTAGAGAATATTAAACACCTCTTTGGGATTCCTCATCTTGTTTTTGTGATTTCTATTGATAAGGTGCAGCTCTCTCAATCCATTCAAGCTATTTATGGGCAAATTGATACAGAGAATTATCTTAGGAGATTTTTTGATTTAGAATTTATTTTACCTAATCCCTCTCCACAGAGATTTTGTGAATATTTGCAAGAGCAGTTAGGAATACAAACGAATCTTGCCCATATTTTCATAGCAGATAATTTTACTTTGAGAGAATTACAGAAAATTCTCCCTCAAATTAAGCTGTTAGAAATACAACAATTACAAGACAATAATCAAGAATCTATTTTTGATATACGACACGCTATTTTTATTCTACTTGTTAAAATTTACAGACCTGATTTGTATTTTCAGTTGCCAAATATTACAGATGCAGAAGGGATAATGGGGATAGTGGAGAAGCTTGTGTGTAAGGAGAAAGAGCCTTTGAATGAAAATCTTTTTGTTGAATATGTGAATCTTATTTATAGCTTATGCAATAAAATATATCAGCAAGATAGAACGTTTTTTGAACCCTCATTTCCAACTCAAGATAATATGACTAGAAAATGGTTTAAAATAAGAGGAACAAATATAATTCACATTGATTTAAACGAGTATTCTTATATCGTGCAAACTTATTGTAACTTTTTTGTTGGTAAAAGACGACAATGGAATCTTAGGCAAATAGATACAAATAAAATCATCACTGCCATTAACTTTACTTCTCAATTTGACATACAAGATAGGCAAATAAATAACGCAGTCATTAAAGATTAAGAAGGTTTATTGTTCTGTTAGATTTGATTCTTTTATATCATTTAAAGTGATACAATGTGCCATTTTCATTTATTTTTCCTAATTGACCTTTTTGAAGATAATGCGATTTACCACTATATTCATCAATAATTTTAAGGGTATTTCCTTTTAGCTCAAAGCTTGGGTTTGGACCACCGCAAAAATCAATTTCACCACGATATGAGATTTCCTTTTCTCCATTTTTTCGCTCAAAGATTCTCAAAATACCACCATCACAAGCATTTCCCATAGGAGTATCTTGGAACACCCAAACATCATTCCAATTTTGAAGTCTTGCATAAAAAATCAAGCTTGGATTATATTCAAATTCACAAGTTCTTTGATAAATTATTTTATTATTGATAGAGATGCTACATTGATTGTCTTTGGCATCTGTGGATATAGTCATTAAGTCGCTCTGAATCTCTTTTTGTATTTGTGATGAGATTTCATTTGCATTTAATAATGTGAGCAAAAAGAGTGAGTGTAAGAATATGTGTTTCATTTTTTATCCTTTGTATATTTCTAAGCCTTTGTTGTAGGGTTTGTTTTATTCCTTTAGACACAGAACATATTTTTGGCAGTTTTCAAACATACACTATTGAATTGAAGTATCATCTAAAAATTCTAAACTATATTTATCTTTTTGTAGTGCTTCTAATCAAAATCATATCCCCAATTACAATCCATTAAAACTTCGACACCTTTTGGATTCTGAAAAAAAGCGATATTGCAACCACACGGATTTGCAACCTTTTTAATCCACAATGTCCCTTGTTTGTCATACATGTAGCACCTTCTCCCATCATAATCAATTGAAGTTTGTATAATCTCTTGAAAATCTATCTTTGGTAGAATTCTAACTAAAGATTCTATGCCCCTCTGCTTAATTTCCTCTTCACTCATAAAGTTTTGAGGATTACGAATTTTATTATAGACTGATTGAAGATTCTCATTATCAAAAACATAGAGACGATACATACCAGATGTTCCACAATTTGACTTGCACATATCATAATATTCCCAAAAATTTTTCTCATCTGTCTTTAGCTTTAAACTTTGTTTGGCTTCCTTTATAGAAGCTAACACCTCTTGCCTATATTCTTTATAAAGTTTGTTATAGTCGCTATTTTCTAAAGATTCTGTATAGTATTGTCTAAAATCAAAGTGTATTGAAAATCATTCAAATAAAGCAAAGTGCGAGAGAATAAGGAATATTTTAAAAATCAAAGTGCCACTCATATTTGGACAAAATGTAGAGTATTTTGCTACACTTTGTAGTAAGATTTTAGACATTTTCCAAACATCTTTATATATTATGTCTCAATG
>NZ_JAPHNC010000006.1 GCF_026241255.1 Helicobacter sp. MIT 21-1697
ATATTATGAAGAAAATCCTACTCACAATCTTTGATATAAGCACATTTGGTGGGGCTGAACGAGTTGTTGTGAATCTTGCTAATGCTTTAAATGAAAAAGGACACAAGGTAGAAATATTAAGTTTTTATCAGACAAATGAAACCTTACCTTATCACATAGATAAAAGTATAAAAGTGCATTTTTTACATAAAAATATATCAGAAATCGCTTTCAAGGAGTATATGAGGAGCGATATTTTAAGAAATTTTTTTTATAGAATCTTTTACAAACATTATCTCAACATACAGGTGCATTCTATCCTCAAAAATTTTGATGTTACCATAGCTAATGATAATTGCTACACACCCTTTTTGAAGCGAAAAAATGTGCGTTACATTAGGATTATCCACGAAATTTTTAAAAAATATCGCTCAAGAAATAGGTATTTTCACACACTTGTCATTCTCACAAAACAAGATATGCTTGCCTATCAAAAATATTACAAACATATAGCTTTAATCCCAAATTTTCTTCCCTTTATACCAAATAAAAATACCGATTTAAGCCAAAAGGTAGTTTTAAGCGCAGGAAGATTTTGTGAAGAGAAAGGCTTTTTGCGTCTCATTGATATTTGGGCTTTAGCGCAAAAGAGAATGCAATCATCTATGCCCCCCCCCCATTACATTCTTGGCAGCTTATCATTGTGGGTGAAGGCGAGATGAAAACACAAATAGAATCTAAAATTAAAGAAAAGAATCTGCAAGATTCTATACTTCTAAAACCCTTTACAAAAGATATAGAATCTGAATATCTCAATGCAAGTATTTATGCGATGACAAGCCATAATGAAGGTTTTGGTATGGTGTTAGCAGAGGCAAGTTCTTATGCTCTCCCTTGCATTGCCTTTGATATTAAAACAGGTCCAAGTGAGATTATAGAAGATTCTAAAACCGGCTTTCTTGTGCAAGATAATGATTTACAAGGTTTTGCAGATAAACTCATAGAATTAATGAGTGATGAATCTAAGCGCAAAACTCTAGGCGAGGCAGCAAAGATAAGAGTAACACAAAGATTGAGTAAGCAAGCCATTATGCCCTTGTGGGAGGAGGTGTTAGGTGAATGAATATATAATACAAGAATAGCATTTGAGAGAATCTGTGATAGCTCTCTCAAGGACGATAAAGATACATATAAATGGCTGTAATCTCTTCATCAGTGAGAAAATATATAGGCATAACTCCCTTTTGTGTATGAAGTGCTTTGGCAAATGCACTAAATTCAATATTATTAATACGTGGCGCAAACAAAGTTTTTTCTATACCTTTATGTTTGTAGCGTGCTATAACATCACCTTCACCTTTATTTCCGTGGCATTTATTGCAAGCTATACCTCGTGGATTCTCATAGAGATTTTTGCCATATTGATTTTCTGATAACATTCCCTCATCGGCATTTGTTAGGCTTATTGCTAGAAGCAATATTAGCTTTTTTTTCATAAATCCTCACTTCTTTAATATCTTATATTATAATAGCACAATGATAATCACAAAGGTTTTAAAATGACATTATTAGATGGCAAATCCTTGAGCGCAGTCCTTGAGCGTGATTTGACAGAACAAATTGCTGCGCTTGTTTCTCAAGGTGTAACGCCGGGTTTGGCGGTAATTTTAGTTGGCAATAATCCTGCAAGTTGCGCTTATGTGCAGATGAAAGCAAAAGCGTGCAAACGTGTGGGAATCTACTCTGTTACTCACGAAATGCCTTCAAAAATTACACAAGATGAACTCTTATCTGTTATTGAGATTTTAAATAATGACCCAAATATTGATGGCATACTTGTCCAGCTGCCTTTACCTGCACATATTCAGACAAGCAAAGTGCTTGAGGCAATCAATCCCAAAAAAGATGTTGATGGTTTTCACCCATTTAATATAGGGCGATTGAGCGTGAATGTTGATACCTTTGTCCCTGCTACCCCACTTGGTGTAATGAATCTCCTTCAATCTTATGATATTGATGTGAGTGGCAAAGATGTCGTCATTGTAGGTATGAGCAATATCGTGGGCAAGCCGCTTGCAAGCCTTATGCTTAATGCAGGAGCAAGTGTGAGCTGCTGTCATATTCTTACACGTGATGTGAAGCAATACACAAAGAATGCAGATATTGTATGTGTGGCTGTGGGTAAAGTAGGATTGCTTAGTGCAGATATGATTAAAGAGGGCGCAGTTGTGATAGATATTGGTATCAATCGTTTAGAATCTGGAGTGCTTGTTGGCGATGTGGATTTTGAGAGTGTCGCACCTAAGAGCAGTTTTATCACTCCTGTGCCCGGTGGCGTAGGTCCTATGACTATTGTTACATTGCTCCAAAATACCTATAAAGCTGCAATGTATCGTTTAGAACAAAGGATGCAAGTATGAAAAAGTTTTTCAATATATTATGGGCATTTGCTTCAAGCTGGAGCGGAACGATTATTATCGTGCTTATTTTAATATTTTTTGTTATGCAGGCATTTGTGATTCCTACGCGTTCAATGGTTGGGACACTTTTTGAGGGAGATTTTTTATTTGTGAAAAAATTTAGCTATGGGATTCCCACGCCTAGAATCCCTTGGATTGAAGTTAATGTTTTACCTGATTTTTCTGGCAATGGGCATTTAATTGCAGGTGAGCGTCCAAAAAGAGGCGATGTAGTGGTATTTCTTCCGCCGCACATAGAAAAAACTTATTTTGTCAAACGCACTTTTGCAGTAGGTGGTGATGAAGTGATTTTTGATAAAGATGGTTTGTATCTCCACCCATTTGAGGGAGATGAGTATGTGAGAGAACATTATTCTGGGCAAATTATTGTGGAGCGATTGGGCAAACTTTTTGTAAAAGACCCTTATCGTGGGCAACACCCCGGTATTGCCTATCAAAGTGTATTTTATAAGAATCCAATGAGTGCAGAGCGTTATTTTGCAGATGAAAATGGAAAATTGTATCAAAGAGTGTGTGTTGAGGGTAATCAAGGGATAAATATGGGCGATGGTGAGGAAAGTTGCGAGTTATGGCAGAAAAAATATACTTCAGAATCAAAAGAATCTTTTGTTCAAGATTCTAATATTGCTTATACAGATATGAGCAATGGGCGAATGATAAGCTCTATGGTTAAACTTGATGGTATGTATTATAAAAAAATTGATGATGATGAGTTTTTTATGGTAGGCGATAATCGCAACAATAGCTTTGATTCTAGATTTTGGGGAAGTGTGCCTTATAAAAATATTATTGGTAAGCCGTGGTTTATATACTTTAGCCTCAATAAGGCAAATTCTCAAGAAGCAGGGGCAGATGAGGATAAAAGCAAACGTTATACAATTCGTTGGGATAGAATGTTTAAAACCACAGAGGGGCTTGAGAGAGCTGCTAGGGAGGCAATGCCAAAGTGAAAAAAGATAAAATGACTTATATCATAGGGACAGACCACGCAGGGATTAAGATTAAGGCATTTGTCATTTCTTTTTTGCAACAAAAAGGTTTTGAAGTTATAGATTTAGCACCTCAAAATGATGAAAGGGTAGATTATCCTGATTATGCAAAAAAAGTATGTGAAGCAGTGGGGGAGGGAGCAAATCGCAGAGGTATTTTGATATGCGGAAGCGGAATTGGAATGAGCATTGCTGCTAATCGTTTTAAGCATATTCGTGCTGCACTTTGCACAGATGCGTATATGGCAAAAATGGCGCGTGCGCATAATGACGCAAATGTGCTATGTATGGGAGAACGCATTAGTGGCATAGGCGAAGTGGAGTCAATCCTTGAGAACTTTATAGGCAGTGAATTTGAGGGTGAGCGACACCTTGTGCGTGTGGAAAAGCTAGGGAATCTAGGATAGATTCTATCAAGTAAGGAGAAAGTATGGAAGGAAGTGTAGGAAATTTCATTGCAAAATGGTTTTTTTTAACCGGTTTTATTTTATTTGTGTTGTATATGATTGTGCGGACATTTTTCTATCGCTCTGTGGCTCAAAAAGAAGAGCGCAATTCTGCCTCTATGAAACTCACACTCAATGAAGCAGAAATCCTTATCCGCAAACATCAACTTCAGCTTCAAAGGGCGTTGGGTAACATAGATATTCTCACCCAAGAGATGAATGCTTTAAAAAATGAGGTTAAAGTGCTTAAATCGCGTAATTCTCAATATAGAATTGAAACAGATAAATATAAGGCTCGCATTAAGGATTTAGAGCAAAAGATTGAAGCACTGCTTTAGAATCTAACACACAAGGAGAGCAAATGGACAAGCAAAAAATAGCAGATTCTATAAGAGCAATATATGATTATAAGCCCGGAGTTATTTTTAGGGATATTACTACACTCATAGGCAATGCAGAGGTATTCCAAGAAGTGATACATATCCTCAAAAACCGATATGAGAATCAAAATCTTGACTTTATAGCTGCTATTGAAGCGCGAGGGTTTATTTTTGGTTCAGCTCTTGCATACGCGCTGGGCATAGGATTTGTCCCTATACGCAAAAAAGGCAAATTGCCCCATAAGACTATCAGTGAAAAATATAGCCTTGAATACGGATTTGATGAAGTTGAGTTGCATATAGATGCTTTTAGAGATAAGAAAAATGCTAAAGTTGTTCTTATTGATGATTTAATAGCCACAGGAGGCACAGCTTTAGCAAGTATAAAACTTATAGAATCTGCTGGAGCAAAGTGCGTTGAAGCTGCGTTTGTTATTAATCTCAAAGGGCTAGAGGGTGAGAGCAGACTTTTATCTCATACAAAAGTTTTTAGTATCGTAGAGTATGAGGGGAAATAAATGAATACCAAAGAAAAGTTGGTTGCTTATGCAAAGGAGAATCCCAAACGTATTCTAGCGTGGGGAATTATAATTGCGCTTATTGTGGGATTTTTTATACTTTATAAGCAATCTCATTTTTCATTGGAGGAGTTTATCACGCAGCTATGGGAACAATATGTAGAAAATTGGGGCTATGTGATTTTGTTTTTTTGGGGTATTTTAGAGGGAGAATTAGGGTTAATTTTTGCCGGACTTGCTGCACACGATGGCAAAATGCATCTATTTATGGCTATTTTTATTGCCGGACTTGGTGGATTTGTGGGGGATCAAATTTACTTTTATATTGGGCGATTTAATCGCAAAAAGATTCAGGAGGAATTTACTTCCCAGAGGCGCAAATTCGCTCTTGCACATTTACTGCTGACAAAATATGGTTGGCCCATTATTTTTATCCAACGTTATATGTATGGTATGCGAACGATTATTCCTATGAGCATTGGCACAACGCGGTATAGTGCGCTTAAGTTTGCTACCATTAATTTTTTGAGTGCGCAAGTGTGGGCGGCAATTACAATCGTGCTTACTTGGTATTTTGGTGAAGAAATTTTTATCGTCCTTGATTGGTTTAAGGGACACCCTTATTTGCTTATACCCCTTGCAATTATCATTGGTGGTGGTGTATGGTGGTATTTTCATTCACAAACAAAAAAGGTGGATAAAAAGATAGCCAAGATTCAAAGTGAGCTTGAGCAAAAAGAGAAAACAAAATGAACATTAAGGAGCAATGTATGAAAGTGAGTATTTCTAAAACCAATACATTCAGTGGCACAAAAGGTTGTGCCCAAGCATTATTAATAAGTAAAAGTGCCTTTGTAAAATCCCCTTATGCAAAGCTCTGTAAAAGCTTTGGTTTTGAGGGGGAGGGCAAGTTTTTTTTGCAAGAGCAAGCTTTGCTTTTGGTGTGTGTGGAAGTAATCAATCTTGATTCTATCCGAGAGGCTGGAGCGAGTATCGCGCGGTATTTTAGGGCATTGCCTTATAAAAGTGTAAGTGTGGCACTCAATGGCAAACTTGATGATTCTAAAGCGTACGCCTTACTTTTGGGAGCATTGCTTGGAGTGTATGAATGCGTGAGCTATAAGAGCAAAACACCAAGCTCTGCCCTTAAAGAGTTTATCTTGCTTGATAAAGACAATGAAGTTGCAAGCGTGAATGTGCTTAAAAAGGTGCATATAGTTGCTCAAAGCGTAAATGAAGTGCGTGAGATTATCAATACGATTCCACAAGTGGCAACGCCTAAATACCTTGCGAAGTATGCTAAAGACTTGAGCAAAGAAGTGGGGAATCTTGAATGCAAAATATTAGACGAGGAAGCTTTGCAAAAGGAAAAAATGAATGCCTTTTTGGCGGTTAATCGTGCTTCGTGCAATCCACCGCGCTTGATACACCTCAGCTATAAGCCTAAAGGTGCAACAAAACGCATTGTGCTTGTGGGCAAGGGGCTTACTTATGATTGTGGTGGGCTCTCGCTTAAACCTGCGGATTTTATGGTAACGATGAAAGCTGATAAAAGCGGTGGTTGTGCAGTTATGGGGATTATCAAAGCCATAGCACAGCTAGGTGCAAAGATTGAAGTGCATTCAATCGTGGGAGCAGCTGAAAATATGATAGGTGGTAATGCGTATAAGCCTGATGATGTGCTTTATTCGCGTGAGGGTAAAACTATTGAGGTAAGGAATACCGATGCAGAGGGGCGTTTGGTGCTTGTTGATTGTTTGAGTTATGCGCAGGATTTAAAGCCAGATATTCTTATTGATTTTGCCACGCTTACAGGAGCGTGTGTGGTTGCTTTGGGCGAATATACAAGTGGCATTATGGGACATAATGACAAGCTTAAGGCACAATTTGAAAAATGCGCCCTTGAAAGTGGCGAACTTATGGCAACCTTGCCTTTTAATGCCCATCTCAAAAAACTCATAGAATCTAAAATCGCAGATGTATGCAATGTCGGCTCTTCGCGTTATGGAGGGGCGATAAGCGCAGGATTGTTTTTGAGCCAATTTATTAGAGAGGAATTTAAGCAAAAATGGCTTCATATTGATATTGCAGGTCCTGCGTATGTGGAGCGTGAATGGGATATTAATCCAAGTGGCGCGAGTGGCGCGGGTGTGAGAGCAGGGGTAGAGTTTATTTTAGCACAAGGAAAAGCATAAATGGGATTATCAATTGGTATTGTAGGTTTGCCAAATGTCGGCAAATCCACGACTTTTAATGCTTTAACAAAAGCGCAAAATGCAGAGGCGGCAAATTATCCTTTTTGCACGATTGAGCCAAATAAGGCGGTTGTGAGTGTGCCAGATGTAAGATTGCAAGAGTTGGCTAAGATTGTCAATCCCCAAAAGATTCAGTATTCTGTCGTAGAGTTTGTAGATATTGCTGGGCTTGTGCGTGGAGCAAGTAAAGGTGAGGGACTAGGGAATCAATTTTTAGCCAATATTAAAGAATCTGATATGATTTTGCATATTGTGCGCTGTTTTGAAGATTCTAATATCACACATATTGAGGGGCGTATTGACCCGATTAGTGATATTGAAATCATTGAGTTAGAATTACTTTTTGCAGACATTGCAAGTTTAAATAAACGCATTGAGAAACTCCAAAGAGAGAGCAAGGCACAAAAGGGCGCAAATGCGCAACTCACAATCGCACAAGAGCTTTTAGCACATTTGGAATCTAATAAGCCTGTGCGAAGCTTTGCAAAATGCGAGAGCGAGGAGTTTATCGCGCTTAATCGCGAACTACGATTTTTAACCAATAAAGCAGTGATTTATGGCGCAAATGTGAATGAAGAGGGCTTAGAATCTGATAATGAGTTTGTGCAAAAAGTGCGCGAATACGCACTCCAAAATGGTGGCATAGCAATTAAGCTGTGTGCAAAGATTGAGGAGGAAATGGTAGGTATGAGTGATGAGGAGCGAGGAGAGTTTTTAGCGAGTCTTGGAGCAAAGGAGAGTGGATTAACGCAGATTATTAGAGAGGGCTTTGCGCGACTTGGGCTTATGAGTTATTTTACCGCAGGGGTTAAAGAAGTGCGAGCTTGGACGATTACAAAAGGAGATAGCGCACCTAAAGCTGCAGCTGTGATACACAAAGACTTTGAAAAAGGCTTTATTCGTGCAGAGTGTATTAGCTATGCGGATTTTATCAAATATGGTGGTGAGGCAAAGGCAAAAGAAGCCGGAGCTATGCGCATTGAAGGGAAAGATTATATCGTGCAAGATGGCGATGTGATGCACTTTAGATTCAATGTGTAATCTTGCTTAAAAACGATAGAATCTGCAATATAAATATCATTACATCTCAAGGTGAATAGCAAGTTAAGGAAAGTGAATGCGATATATTATAGGTTTTGTTATCTCTATGGCATTAGTGTATGCAAGTGATTTTACTCTGCCGTAATTTAAAGAAGCATTTATGAAAAAGGCTTTTTGCAAGTAAGTAAGGTAGATTTAGGCGGGAAGCTACAATGTGAGAATCTTAAAAATATCAATACAATCAAATATAAATATAATGCAAAAGCTGAATCTAAAACTCTTTCTTTGATTGTAGATTCTATTATGAAGTCTCGCAAAATGCCCCTAAGAGATGCGGAGAATATCCCCATATCAAAGAACTTGCGACATTGGCAAAAGATTCTACACTTGCTAAAGTCTATCTTATGCAATGAGCGATAATGAACTATCACTCACCTTGCGTTACTTGCTTACGCGTAGCAGAGGAGCAAATAGGCTTTATTTTGACTTTTATGCCTCAAAAAATAAATGATAAAGAGGTGCAGTATTTTATGGATTTTACACATTCGCAACCAAGCAAAGAACTTTTAGGGCGGCTTATCGCTCTGGATTCGTATGCTTTAAGTGGTGAAAAATTGCTGTGTGAGGGATTAAGCAAACAAGATTCTATCTTGCTTGTAAGTGCTTATGCGCATTTTGCACTCTCTGGGCTAAATACTTGCGCACTCAATGCTCTTATGCAAGCAGCACTTTGGGGTAATGCAGACGCGGCAACTCTCATACTCTTTTTGTTTGATAATGGTATTTATCTCCCCATTAATAAAATAGCGACACAAATGCTTAAAATTGCGATTACAAATGGGGATTATCAAAATGCGCTTAAAAATAATCCTATGATTACAAAAAGCCTTGCAGTTACCGAGAGTAATGCTTTAAGCAATATTTTTGAAAGTATTGCTCATTGGCGTTATGTGGCTTATGGCTTTATTTTACGAGCAACTGATGGTAGATACGCAAGACTTGGTGATGAGGAGAAAAAAGATATAGCACTCATTTGGTTTAATCTAATAAGTGCGAGTGCGATTGCAAAAGAGAATCTGTATGAAATTGGGGATTCTAAGCAGCAACAGGTTTATAAGGATATTTTAGAATCTAAAATGCAGCTTAAGGACATTAGAGCATATCCATTCGTAAAAACTTATAGAGGACATTAAGAGAGTAAATTTTGGAATGTATTTTGCTTTAATAGTTTGTATAATTTATCTCAAAGAGAGGTTAAAAATGGCTATTGCAGATATTTCAAAGGTTTATCCTATCGTCCATAAAGCGCTTGATTATCGTTCAATTCGTCAAGATATGATTGCTTCAAATCTTGCCAATGTTGATACACCCCTTTATCGCCCTAAAGATGTGAATTTTGAGCAATATTTATCGCGAGAAAATAAAAAAATCTTTGGCGGTGCACCTAGAAGCTATAAGCTTGAACTTGCTAAGACTTCAAGCAAACACCTTGATACAAGACGCATAGATAAGGATACTGCGACAATGTTTTGGCGCGATGGACATTTGGCAAAAAATGATGGCAATAGTGTGGATTTAGATGTAGAGACAAGCGAAATGGGTAAAAATAGCACAATGTATCAAGCACTTACAAGTGCTTTGAAGCGGCATAAGGGTATTTTCGCTTATGCTATGGATTCAGGTAGAAATATCTAAGGTATAAAATTAAAGGAGCAAATATGTTTCTCTCAAGTTTTGATATTAGCGGTTATGGGCTTTCAGCACAAAGAGTGCGTATTAATACGATTTCATCAAATATTGCCAATGCAAATACTACGCGCACTGATGAGGGTGGTCCATATCGTAGAAGGGAAGTGATTTTTCGCGCATTTGATTTTTATAAGGTATTAAATGAAAAATTGGGTAAAGATAACCAGCAATTACGATATGAAGACCCATTAAATGAGGGCGATTTGGGAAAAGAACCAAAACCTGCTATAATGAGCGTTTATATTCCAAAAATCGTGCGTGATGACAGGGAGCCACTTATGAAATATGACCCAAGCCACCCAGATGCAAATTCTGAAGGTTATGTCGCTTATCCTAATGTTAATCCCGTTGTTGAAATGGCCGATTTAATAGAGGCAACTCGTGCATATCAAGCAAATGTTGCAGCGTTTCAGAGCGCAAAAAATATGGCGAGCAATGCAATTACAATGTTTCAAGCATAGGAGAAATAGATGGCTAATAAATTTGGTGTGATTACAAATGATATTCAACCTATTGGCACAAGCAATCAGAATTTAGAGAGTGCAAAAAATAGACAAGATGGACTTGATTTTATTAGAACACTTAAAGATTCTATTCAAGATGTAAATACAGAGCAGCAAACTTCAGAAAAAGCTCTTGCAGACATAGCAAGCGGACAAGTGAAAGATTTGCATCAAGCTGCGATTGCGATTAATCGTGCAGAAAATAGTATGAAAGTAATGCTTGAAGTGAGAAATAAAGCAATTAATGCTTATAAAGAGATTCTAAGAACTCAAATCTAAGGGCATTTGTGGCGTATTATGCGAAAAAAACAGGTGTGATTATATCTGTTTTTTTCTTGATTGTATTATGTTTTGTTATTTTTTTGAGCATTGTGTATGTCAAAATGGTAACTCCCCGCAAACTCCCCACAATGACAGCAACCAAGAGTGATACTTCGGTGCGAGGTAGTCTCTATACAAGCGATGGCTTTGAGGTTGCATATAGTGATAAGCTCTACAAAGCAAGTGTGAATACTCAAAGCATTGACCCAGACAAAAAAGAACTATTTATTACGCTTTTTTCCATATATAGCGGGATTCCTAAAGATGAGATTAGTAAAAAATTATCTCAAAAGGGCTATGTAGTGCTTTCTTATACGCTTAATTCCGCAGTGGCGACAAATTTAAAGAATCTCAACCTTATTCTTATCCGATATGATGTATTTCGTGAATATGAAGACAAGAGGGGACGCGTGATACAAAAAATGGGGCTTAGCATTGAAGTGAGCGGCAATAATAGAAATTATGTATATAAAAATATCCTTGAGCCGCTCATAGGCTATACGCGTAAATTTGAGAATCAAAATATCACGCGCGTTGATGGTGTCAAGGGTGTGGAAAAATATTATAATGATATACTCTCTCCCAAGCAAGATGGCAATATCACGGGCAAACGAGATGTAGGTTTTAATGTGATTGCCAATAAATCCGCGCAGATTCAAAACAGGCAAGATGGCTTTGATGTTACGCTTAGCATTCCTTTGAGCTTACAGCGCAAAATTGAGTTTGAACTTGATGAGGCAAAAAAACGTTACAAAGTGCGTGAGATTATCGCAGGAGTTATGGATTCTAAAACAGGCAGGATTATTACTCTTGCAACTTCAAATCGCTTTGACCCAAAGAATATTCAGCGAAAAGATTATCCACATCTTAATCTTAATGCTATTGAATACTCTTATGAGCCCGGTAGCACGATTAAGCCCATTATTTATGCGATTTTATTGCAAAAGGGTATGGTAAGTCCAGATGATATAATTGAGCTTGATAATGGCTACTATAAGCTTAAAAGCTATACTATACGCGATACGCACCCTCTCAAAAGTGCGAGTGTCCAAGATGTTATTGTGCGTTCTAGCAATATTGGTATGGTAAAAATTTCTAAAGATTTAAAGCCTAATGAATATCATATTGCGTTGCACGCTTTTGGATTCGGGGAATTAAGCGGGATTGATTTACCTTATGAGAAAACGGGTTTAGTGCCAAGTCCTAAAACTTTTAATAACGAAGTATATCGCGCAAGCGTGAGCTATGGCTATGGAATGCGCGCAACTTTTATGCAGCTCTTGCGCTCTTATGCAATTTTTAGTAATGGTGGATATTTGATAACACCTCGCGTGAGTGAATATGTAACCTCTCCAAGTGGAGAAAAGTATGTCCCAAAACGACTTGAGCCAATAGCTATTATTTCCCCACAAACAGCGCAACAAGTTTATCATACGCTGATTGAAGTTGTGCAAAAGGTGATTAAAATAGCTCAAGTGGAGGGCATTATTACAGGTGGTAAAACAGGCACGGCTAAAATTGCTCTTAATGGCAGATATGATAGTAAGTATAATGGCTCATTTTTTGGCTTTGCACAAGATGAGAGCAATGCTTATACGATTGGTGTCGTGGCTTTTGAATCTGATATAAAAGATGATTATTATGGCGCACGCACTGCCGCTCCAATTTTTAGACGCATTGTGGAAATTATGATTGAAGAAGGCTACCTCAAACGGATAGAATCTGCTCCTGTGCAGTCTGATGAAGCCCAAGCAATGTAAAAATGCTGATTGACAAAGATTCTAAAAAATTACTCATAAAGACTATAATCACATATTCTTTATAATAAAGGAGTAGAAAATGAATATTACAAAAGGATTAATCGCATTATTTTTGATATGGAGCGTGAGCTATGGCGCGGCTGATAAGGCACAGCTACAAAAAACACTCCAAGCCAATAAGATTCAAGGAACTATCATCTCAAGCAGTGATTTGGGGAGTGGCTTGAGTATGGTTATAGTGGAGGTGAATAATCAGCAAGCGCCTTTTTTAGCTACTGATGATGGCAAAATGTTATTTCAAGCTGAAGTGTTGATTGCCCAAGATAAAAATATAGAATCTCGTGTGCAAGAGTTTTATAAAAATTTATATGAAAAAGAAAAGTTAAAAGTGAGTGCAAAACTCAAAGCAGTTTTTAAAGCCCAAAAAGCAAATGTTTTTTCTTTTAAGGCAAAAAAGCCAAGTAACAAAACAATGTATATCGTATCTGATTTTAATTGTCCCTACTGCCAAAAAGAATTTGCAAATCTCAATAAGCATTTAGAGAATACAAATGTGGAGTTGTTGGTTGTAGGATTTTTGGGTGAAGATTCTATGCTCAAAGCTGCAAATGCACTCAAAAATAAAAGCGGTAATCAAGCCAAAGATATTGCTATGCTCAAAAAGCTTTACACGCCTCAATCTAAAGGGCAGCCTATGGACACAAAAGCTGCTATGGCACTTACACAAGCTGTGGCAGGCACAGGTGTGCGCTCTGTGCCTTATATCATTGAGCCTTAGTTTCTTCTTTGCCCATATAGCGAGAATAGATATAAGAGAGTGCAAGAAAAATAATGCCCATAAAGATAAAAAGCACAATCTTAGCAATGCCACTAAATGAGCTTGTATCAAGCAAAAAAACTTTTAGGGCAGCAAGGATAAAGAGTAAAAGAGAGTAGATTCTAAAAATTTTCATATTCTTTTTGATACAAAAGTATAAGAGTATCACTCCACATAGCACCAAAGATACCGAATAAGTATAATCTTGCAATGCACTCCTATGCCAAAAATGCCAATTTAGGTCTGCGCCATTAGGTTGTGTAAGAATCTCATAAAAGTAAAACCCATACGCCACACTAAAAAGCAACGCTATAAGCCCAAGTATAAAAACAAGACTATAATTTGCATAGAGGATAACTTTTAGCCTATAATATGCAGAATCTTGAAAATATCTCAATATACTTTGGAAATGCCACGCAATGAGGAGGCAAGCTATTAATCCAACAAGGAAAAGAGTCATATCATCAAGATTCCAATGAGGAAGAAACACTATAAGCGGATTGTATGCAAATATGCCAAAAATAATCACATCATAATAAAACTTCACACCCAAAAAGCTCAATACAAAAACATAAGCCGATTGTGCCTTTGTGCTTAGGGTATTGATGACATACATATATTTTCCCATAATAAGTGCTAAAAACCCAATACATAATGTGCCAAGAGGATAAGGAATATGGTGATTTTCCCTAAAGAGATTGATAGAGATTGGCTTTTGTATCATTAAAATCACACTTATACAGCAGATACTCAGCAAAGTGATATTGACAAGAGTGTGAAATGTGTAAGTTTTGTGCCTTAAGATAAAAAGCAAAACCGCACAAGAGCCAAAAGAGAGTAAAAGAATGCTTAAGTCATAATGAGTGCCTATTACTCCAAGTAGAGCAAGTAATGTATTGAAAATATGCGGAGAATATTCAGTTAGCGGTATTCTTAACCACTCTATAAACAATAAGCCCTCGCTTGAGAATATATTTGCTAATATCCCAAGAGTGATAAAAATATATTCAAAATATGCGATATTGCGTTTGAGAATCTGCCCACCTAGATATGCGAAAATAAGCCCACTTAGCACCCATATTACAAAGGGCATACCGCTTAAATCAGTTGCACCTATGGCACATAAAATACTATAAAGCAATAAAAGATAATCAAGGCTTCTTGCTTTCGCCCATTGTGCGCTGATATATTTGCACACATAGCTATATGCAAAAATGCCCATTGCAAACCATACGCAATATACATATAATGTGTCTTTGCCATTTGCATACATCATTATGCTAAAGCCGCATACAACCACAAATTGTAGCCACAGATACATTATTTTAGCTTTGCTTAGTAAAAGATAAGCAGAGATTGCTCCAAAAAACATTATGCTAAAAATTACAAAAGGTGTGTGTTCTCGCATTATGCAAAAAAGCAATACTATAAAAGCAAAGCTTGCTATCAAGGGCAGATGTAGCGCAAATAGGCTAAGTTGCTTTTGTAATGAGCGCATACAAGGCACAAGTAAGCTCAATATGCAAAGTGCAGCTAAAAAAGCATATTCTAGCCAATCTAAAGCTACGCCCATATCCTCTCGGTTGATGAGGAAAAATATAAAGAGCAAAGGGCAGAGCGCACTAAAGCCCACAAAAACAAGGAATAAATACGAATCTTTAGGCAAAGAAAACTTTGCGAGTAAAATTATATTGCTTATAAACATACCACCACAGAGGATAAAGAAAATTAGCGGAGCAGAATTTATAAAAGCAAAAAACATCAAAAAATGACACATATATAAAAACATAAGGGCATTTGCAAGGGTTATTAAATAGAGAATCTGCACTTGAGAAGACGCATATCTAAGCGTACAATAGAGACTTATCGCATAAAACATACCCAAATAGCTAAAAACAAAAATAGCATTATAAGCACCGCTTGAGAGTAAAAGAGGCGTGGCAAAGCCACCAAGTAGCCCAAAAATGCCAATAACTATGCCAAAACGCACACTTAAGACTAAGCCTACAAGTGCTATAAAGCTTAAAACTACAAGAGTAAAGAAATCGCCAAAGAATCCATAAACCTTAAAGCCTCCATAAAAACTAAAAAAGAGCACTACAAGCGCAGAACCAACGAGGGTTTGAGCGATTGTTTGTAGTGTTTTTGTCGTAGAGGAATTTAAAGTAGAAGTATTAAGGGGTATTGAGGGCTGTATTTTTGCAATGCGTTTAAAATACAGGGTGCAAAGGTTGTAGATTCTATAAAAAATACTGCGATGATGAGCAACGTGCAAAGATATACCACTTACAAAAAGTATCCCTCCAAAGCCTATACACAGACTTATGCGCACCACAGGGGTAAGCAAATTATGCTCTAAGGAATAGCGGATAAGGAAAAAAGCTGCAAAAATAAAGAAAATTCCGGCTAAAAACACCATTACCTTTTGCGTGAAAAGCCACTCAAAGTCAAAAAAATCTTTTTGTTTAAGAGCTTGTGATTGCGTTGATTGCATAGTTTTTGAGGTGGCTTTTGGGTTAGAATCTTCGCTTAGAGCAAACTTTGAGTTTTCTTGTGTATGTGATGGCTTTGTTGTAGGATTGTTCAAATGAATTGAGCTTTGTGAAAATACTTGTGGAATCGGGGTAGATTCTCCATTTTCGCTGATTTGATTTTTCTTTTGTAAAACTTCGCTTTGTTTATCTTTATTGAGGGCAAATTTAAGAGCAATAATTTGCGTATTGAGAGTGTTTAAATGCTCCTGTAACCTTTTGGTGGAAAAATATGCTATAAGACCGGCAATACTTCCGCATACCACAAGGATAGACAGCAAGATGAATAAAAGTATAAAAAGTTCCATTTATGTTTCTTTGTTCCAGCCCATTAACATTTGTGTGTGTTTTTCAAGTTTGTGCGTATAATCTTGCGGACTAAACTGCTGCGTGCTAAGTTCGCTAATATAGCGCACAAAATAGCTACCAGCCACGATAATATCTACTTTATCTTTTAATGCACTTACTTGTTCGTAGGAATTTATCCCAAAGCCCAGTGCGATAGGTTTTTTGCAATGTTTATTAATACAATGTATCCAATCAAAAAGTGTGTTATCAATATGCGTTTTTTCTCCAGTGATTCCAGCGCGTGCCACGACATATACGATTTCATCACTGATTTGAGCAATTTTCTTAATGCGTGGCAGACTTGCCTTTGGAGCGATAAGAGAGATGATGCAAATGTGGTGCTTTTTTGCAAGTTTGCGAAGAGATTCATCAGATTCTATGGGTAAATCAGGTGCGATTATCCCCCATACACCGCTTTTTTTGGCTTCTTTAATAAATGCTTCAACGCCATAGCGAAAGATAAGATTAGCATAAGTCATAATGATAAGCCGCGTGGGCTGTTTATTATCTTTGTTTATATGTTGTGAGAGTGTGTGTAACAAGGCAAAACCTTGAGATACCTTGAATCCTTGTGCTATACTCTTATTACACGCCTCTTCAATAACGATTCCATCGGCATTTGGGTCAGAAAATGGGAACTGCACTTCAAGATAACTTGCACCTGCTTGGCAGATACCAAGTGCCGCATACAAACTGAAATCAAAGCTTGGATACCCTGCAATGATATGTCCCATAAGCTGTGGCTTTGTAAGTGCGCTCATAGTATCCTCCAATGTGTGTAAAGTTAAAAAGCGATGATTATACCAAATTTGCTTAAAAAGAATGCTATTTAAAGTGAAGCTAATGCGTTTTTTTCTATAATCTAAGTGATTTTAAAATAAAGAGTGGCAGAAATGAAAAAGAAAATATTTACAGAATCCAAAAATGGTTATTTTGGGGAAGAAAAAGGTGGCAATCACGCTTTTGGAGGGCAATATATTCCTGAAATCTTGCTCCCTGCCTTAAAGGAATTAGAGAGAGCATATCGTGGTGTGTTTATGAGCAAACCTTATAAAAAAGAGCTTAAAAGCTTATTTAAGCATTTTGTAGGGCGTCCGACACCACTTATTTATGCGGGGAATGCCTCAAAGATTCTCAAAAATGATATTTATTTGAAGTTTGAAGGTTTGGCAAATACAGGTGCGCACAAAATTAATAATGCGCTAGGGCAGGTACTTTTAGCAAAGCATATGAAGAAAAAACGCGTCATTGCCGAAACCGGAGCAGGACAGCACGGATTAGCCACAGCAGCAGCGTGCGCACGATTGGGACTAGATTGTGAAATTTTTATGGGCGAGATAGATATGGCAAGACAGCGTCCTAATGTATTTAATATGGAACTTTTTGGCGCAAAAGTTCATAGTGTGAGCAGCGGAAGCAAAACACTTAAAGATGCAGTTAATGAAGCATTGCGAGAGTGGAGTAAAAGAAGTGAAGATAGTTTTTATGTGCTAGGGAGCGCACTTGGACCTTATCCTTATCCTGATATTGTGCGAGATTTGCAAAGTGTGATAAGCAAGGAACTTAAAAAGCAAACAAAGGCTTATTTTAGCTCCTTGCCTGATATTATGGTGGCTTGTGTAGGTGGAGGAAGTAATGCTATGGGATTTTTTACTCATTATCTTAAAGAAGAGCGTGTGCGACTTATTGGCGTTGAGGCTGGAGGTGTAGGAAATGGAATAGGAGAAAACGCTATTAGGATTAATACAGCAAATGCGAGTGAGGGCATTGCACAAGGTTACAAGAGCCTTTTTTTACAAGATGAAGATGGTCAGCTAAGTCAAACTCATTCTATTTCTGCAGGACTTGATTATGCAGGAATTGGACCTCAATTAGCGCACTTGTATGAGGTTGGACGCGTGGAATTTCAATCTGCCACAGACAAACAAGCCCTAGAAGCACTCGCCTTTTTCGCACGATGTGAGGGTATTATCCCTGCTTTGGAATCTAGCCACGCACTTGCGGCAGTGATACATTTATGTAAAGATATAAAGGGTAAAAAAATCATTGCTAATATTTCTGGGCGCGGTGATAAGGATATATTTATTACTGCTAAAGCCCTTACACCTGAACATTGGAAGAGCTTTTTAAGCGAAGAACTCGCTCGTATGGGGTAGTTCTGTTCTTTGCTTTTTATTGTTGAGTTTTGCAAAAGCTAAGTGAGAGTGAATTTACGCAATGGCGCGTATTTTTAGGTGTAAAGCCCTCATTTTCAAATATATGCCCTAAATGTCCGCCACAATGAGCGCAGATGATTTCTGTGCGCACACCATCACTATCGGGTATGCGTTGTATCGCGCCTTTGATTTCATCATCAAAACTTGCCCAACCACAATGGGTAGGAAACTTAGACACAGAATCATAAAGTGGTGTGCCACATTGTCGGCAGAGATATGTGCCTTCTTCAAAATGATTTGTATAAATACCGCTAAAGGGTGCTTCAGTGGCTTTATGCAAAAGAACCGCGCGTTCTTGTTCATTTAGTGGTGGCATTTTCATATTAATCCTTTCTTTGAGGTATAAATTTTTGCAATGCTTCGTCTATATCCCTTATTTCTTCTCTTGGGCTAGGATAGTCTAGCTCATAAAATCTCTCACTCATCACTTCTTTTATGCACTTTGCATTTCCTCTGCAAGATTCTCTCTTTTTTAAATACGCTCTTTGAGTGTTTAAAAGCTCTTTTAACATAAGGGTTTTTTGTGCCTCTAGCTCTTGTTGCAGAGTGTTTATAAGTTTTGAATCTAACTCATTGATATTGATAGATTCTTGATTGTCTTTGTATGTGTATGACATTACTTCTTCTAAAGCGAGAGTCTTTATATATTCTCTTGCGCCAAGATACAAGACATTATTGACTCTATCTTGGTCTGCTAGAGAGGGATTAGAACAAATGCTCTTTTCACTCGCACTTCTTGCCTTTGTGCAGTCAAATCCAGCTTTAAGCTTGTAATATTCATCTGCGATATAATACTCTTCTCCCACATCAAATGTGCATTTCTGCTTCAAAAATGCACAGGCTTTATTTGCTTTGTGTTCCTCTATATCTATGCGCAAATGACTAGAATCTCTTTGTGCTATTAGGGTGCATTGTGGAAAAGCGGGAAAGAGAATCTGTGCTTTTGTAGGACTTAAAGGCTGCAAAAGCACAATGGGTTCATCTTTAATCTCATTTTCTTTATAGCAAGAACCCTCATTGCCCCATTCTCTCAATCTTGCGCCACCATTTATCGCGCTTTCAAGCAAAAAGCCTAGTTGTAAAGTATTTTCATTGTGCTTTAGAATCTTTATGCTAAAAGCATTGCTACTTAGCCTTGATGTGCCAGAATATGGGGCATAGAAGTAATCAGAGTGGGAAAATTCCTCTATATCACTCCAATGTTCCAATAAGGTAGCGTTGGTTTGTTTTGTTGGATTATTTTGGCTTGCAACGCCAATGTTTGCTAGAAGCATTCCTGCAAACAAAGTGGCACATAATATTTTCAAAAATTGAGACTTATTTTTCATTGTTGAGACTTCTTTTGTAAATTTTAAGGTAAAGTGTTTAATGATACCCTGCGGTTACTTAAAATGTGCTATATTACCCTTTGGCTAGAAAGCCTTAGAGTTCACGGAATTCACATTAGTTTTATGCGTTATATGATTGTAGCATTTGTAATTACTCTGCCTGTGCTGTTTTTAGCACTTCTTGAATTGATTGTGGGGTATTGGATTTGGGTTTAGCACTACGTTTTTGTGAAAAATTACTTAGATTCATTAATAATATAAATGATTAAGATGATTAGGGGGAATGATAATGAAACAATCTAAAACAACAAAAATTTATAAAAGAATGGGCTTAAAATATGCTTTTGCATATCAAGTTAAGAAAAAAACAAGCAAAATTAAAAGAAGTAAATTTTATCTCACTACAAGAATGTTTATCTTAATTATAAAATCAGGTTATGCCCCATTATTTTATTTTTATTTGAGAAAATACCATATTTTGATTGAGAATGAAGCTAGCTTAGATTTGATTACTAAGGAATACAACAATATCAAACTCTGGCTTGATTCTGATACATTTAAAGAAAAATATGCCAATCACCCCTATCCACCTTTGCTTAATCCCCAAGAGTTGGATTATACGAAAATTACTGCTAAAGTTGCGTGGGATTTGAATTTGCCTTTACCACCTTATTATCTGTTTGTGTTTTTTGGTAGCCACGCTTCGGGTAATAGGGGATTGGAGAGTTTTTTGAGGAGATGTGGGGGATTAAATTATTGTGTGCAATCATCTCCGTGTAATGGCAAATCTTGGGCAAAAGAATCTTATTTTTGTTTCTTTAAGCAAATTATGAGGAATTATGATTATATTTCGCCCCCCCCCCCATTATATTTTGGCTATTTGTCTATCCGAGAATATATGCTTAATGATAAATATAAAGACAAGCTTTATGCCCTTATCCCCAAAGGAAAAACACTTTGTTTGGTTCGAGATCCAATAGGTATGCTTAAGAGCTATACTTCGTATCATTGTAGGCATAGTTTTACACAAGTATTTGAGCTTGTTCTTAGTCCTAGTGAGATTTTTGAGCAACTCATACAATATCCAGATTGGTATTATAATGAAAAATGCGCTACTTGGGATTGGCAATACAGCAAGTATCCTACACTGCGAACAAGTGCATTTCGGTTAAGTTTATTGGATATGACTTTCCACGACACAGATTTAAGAAAAGCTTTGATTAATATAGCAGATGAAGATATACTATGTATTGATATGTCTGACATTGTAGGTGAGAAAGCTTTTGAGACAATGAATACTTTGGCAAAAGAATTTCATTTCCCTGCTCCAAAGCCTAGTGATAAAGAGAAGTTTGAAGTCAAGGCAGGTTTATATGAGGGAGTGTTGCCCATAAAGTTTGCTTACAAGAATATATATATTTACCTCTTGGATAATGCCTATTGTTCGGATAGTAGATTCTACATAGAATTAGGGCAATTTGTTGAGCACAAAAATGCTTTTGAGCATTATCAAGACATCACACAATTTCTCTTTCAACAAGAATGTTTTTATGAACGTATTATTGTGTGTATTGAGAAAAAAGACTTTGAGATTCTAAAACAAGATACAAAAACTTGTGAGCAAATCAAAACCTATCTCCTTACATTTATACCACGTTTAGAGGAGCAAAGGAAAATTGAAGAGGCAAAGAGATTTGGCGAAAAAGACATTTTAGAATATCTTAAATTGCATAAAGATTTATGTCTTAAAGCAAAAGAAGTATTTGATTCTCATCTCACATTTCTTAAATCTGTGCGCCCAGATATTATAGAATCTTGGAAGTATTATCAGGAGTTTTTACGAATTTGTGAGGAAATATCTTAGGCAAGTTAAGGTTATTAATGTTTTGCTATACTTTGATTTAATCGTTAATTAAAAAAAAATTCAAGGAGACTCAAATAATGAAACAAGGTGATTTTACACAAGTGGCGAAAGCCTATCATAATCGTCCGGCATATAGCCCGATGTTGCTAGAGAAGCTCGTTGCTTGTATTAATGATGAGCAAAAGAATCTTAAAGATTTGCAAATCGTAGAAGTGGGTGCGGGGACAGGGAAACTAACCAAAATGCTAAGCGAGTTTGGAATGCAAGTCTTAGCCGTAGAGCCAAATGACGCAATGAGAGAGGAGGGCATCGCCTATACAAAAGACACAAATATCAAGTGGCAAAAAGGAAGTGGAGAGGAAACCGGTGTGCAAAGTGGAATCGCAGATTGGGTGATTATGGCAAGTAGCTTCCATTGGACTGACCCTAAGAAATCTTTGCCCGAGTTTGCGAGAATCTTAAAAAATTCTGCGGCTCAAAATGGCTCTTACAATACTTTTGCTCACAATACTTCTGCGGGGGGGGGGGGGTATTTCACTGCTATATGGAATCCTAGAAATATCCTAGAGGGTTCTGTATTCTATGAAATTGAACAAGAGATTAAGAATATTGTTCCAGAGCTTGCTAGAGTGAGTAGCGGGACACAAAATGTCAAAAAATGGGAAGAAATCCTCGTCTCCACAGGGGATTTCACAGATTGCTTTTTTATGGAGTGCGATTATATAGAGATAATGGACAAGGCGCGTTATCTAGGAGCGTGGCACTCGGTAAATGATATACAAGCCCAAGCAGGGGAACAAAGATGGAAAAAGATTTTGGAAATGATAGAATCCAAAATCTTAGGATTGCAAACTTTAGAGATTCCTTACAAGATTCGCGCTTGGACGGCTAGAAAGTCCAATGCGAAAGGAGGTTCTAAGGCATAGTTCTCTTTCTTTTCTCTTGCATTGGGCAACGTACAAAGGAAACAACAATGCAAGAGAACAAGACAGGACAGAATAGGATAGTAGAACAAGTTTGGGACTATACAAAGCACGCGAAATTTTATGAGTTTCGCCCAAATTACGCACCTAAGAGCATTGATATGCTGATTACTTTAGCGCGTGGGGAAAAGACAGGTAGTCTAAAAGTAGCCGACATTGGTGCTGGGACAGGGAACTTAAGCATAATGCTGCTAGAGCGAGGGTGCGAAGTAGTTAGCGTAGAGCCAAATGACGCAATGCGTGAGATTGGCATTGAGCGAACCAAAGGGCAAAAGATAGAGTGGGTGAGAGCCACCGGTGTGGATTCCACATTGCAAAGCGGGAGTTTTGATTGGGTAACTTTTGGCAGTAGCTTTAATGTAATGGACAGGACAGAGGCGTTAAAAGAGGCACACAGATTGCTTAAGAGCAAGGGATACTTTTCGTGTATGTGGAATCACAGGGATTTAAACGACCCCATTCAGCAAAAGGCAGAAAATGCGATTGTATCTATCGTGCCAAATTATACAAGAGGTGTGAGACGCGAAGACCAACGCCCTGTGATTGAAGCACATCAAGATTTGTTTGATAATATTATTTACATTGAAGAGGATTTTTATTTTCATCAAAGCTTGGAAAATTATATTTTAGCGTGGAGAAGCGTGAAAAATCCTTATTGGGATTTGGAGACGAGTGAGGGGCAAGAGATTTTTGATAAAATCACTGCAAAAATGCGCCAAAGCTTACCTAAAGAGTTTGACATCAAATACACTACACGTTGTTGGAGTGCGAGAAAGGTGGGGTAAATCCAATCTAATAGGGCGAGTTGAGTTAAATAAGGAGTGGAAGAATGAGCAAAACAATGCAGATTTTAAAACAAAGGGGCTTGAAAAATGCCCTTGAATATGTCGTAGATAAAAAGGCGCATAAAGGTGGAATCTATGCTTTGCTTCAGCGGCTTATGATGGCTCAAATCCTGCGTAGGTTAGATGTTGCTCGTTCCAAAGAGATGATTTTGTTTTGCAAAAAACACCATATTTATAATGCCAGCAATGCTTTTTTAGAGTATTTTATCAAGGAATACAACAATATCAAACTCTGGCTTACTTCTGACACATTTAAAGAAAAGTATGCCAATCACCCCTATCCACCTTTGCTTAATCCTAGCACTTTAGATTATGAGCGCATTTCACCTCAAATCGCTTGGGAGTTAAATATCCCTTTGCCCAAACGCTATTCTTTTATCTATTTTGGTAGCCACGCTTCAGGCAATAGGGGATTAAATCATTTTATCTTAAATTGTGGAGGAATGGATTACATTCGCTATCCCTCTTCTTCAAAAATAATCTACGAAAAATATTGGGAGCAGATTCTCTCTTATGATTATATTTCGCCCCCCCCCCCCATTATATTTTGGCTATTTGTCTATCCGAGAATATATGCAAGATAAAGATAGCGGTAAGTTGTATGCGTTAATCCCTCAAACCAAAGCTTTAAATCTTGTTAGAGACCCCATAAGCGTTTTAAAAAGCGGAATAAACTTTAGGAGAAAGCGACTGCAAGTTGCGCAAGAGGAGAATCTAAGCCTCACACTAGAGCCAGATTTCATTTGTGAAAACCTTATAGGCTACAATGGATTTGATACGCAAAAGAATGAATCTACTTTTGGCAAAGGAGATGAGCCTTGTTTTGAGACGATTAGGGGTTCTTTGAAATACAACTTCACAGATTTCCACGACACAGATTTAAGAAAAGCTTTGATTAATATAGCAGATGAAGATATACTATGTATTGATATGTCTGACATTGTAGGTGAAAAAGCCTTTGAGACAATGAATACTTTGGCAAAAGAATTTCATTTCCCTGCTCCAAAGCCTAGTGATAAAGAGAAGTTTGAAGTCAATGTGTCTTATTATGAGGGGTTATTACCTCTTGTTTTTAGAATCCAAACAGAGCAAGAAAGCATTGCGCTTCATTTAATAGATAAGATTTTTGCATTTGATGAGAGGATTTATGTCAAAGTCCCTGTAGATGAAGTGGATATTTGGCAGCACAAAAAGGCTTTGGATAATTTTTTAGACATCACACAATTTCTCTTTCAACAAGAATGTTTTTATGAACGTATTATTGTGTGTATTGAGAAAAAAGACTTTGAGATTCTAAAACAAGATACAAAAACTTGTGAGCAAATCAAAACCTATCTCCTTACATTTATACCACGTTTAGAGGAGCAAAGGAAAATTGAGGAATCTAAAAAGATAAGTGAAGAGCAGATTTTGCAATATTTAGGCACTCATAAAGAACTCGCATTTGAAGCCAAAGTAGTGTTTGCAAGACATTTAGAGTTTTTATCCTCTGTGCGCCCAGATATTATAGAATCTTGGAAGTATTATCAGGAGTTTTTGCAAATTTGTGAGGAGATGCGTTAATGCCCTTTTAGGTGCATTTCTAGTTTCTCTTGCAAGTCTTTTACATTATGAATTGTCTTGCCCTCTCCATTTTCAAAGCATTCTATCTGCCACTTATTTTCTTTTAAAATAGGCAGATAAAAGCAATGCTTTTAGAATATTAGTAAAATTTCTTGACGAATAACCATTTATAATTTTATTGATAAAAAAGCATTATGCTTTATAAATTAAATCTAAATTAATACTTCCTTGTAATTTATTTTCTGTATTAACTAAAGGCTTAAAAATTTCTAATAAATCTATATTGATAACTGCTATATTCCATAAAATATTTGTTTGAAAATTCTTAGAGATTAAATCAAAACCAAAAATATAATCTACTTCCAATAAAGGAGCGAATAAATTGTTTTGATATTTAGAGCCAAGCCCTAAGTAAAGATTATTTTCATTAATATTCTGCGTAAAGTGTAGTTTTTCAAGCAATTTTTGTAAGGAATCTCTGTGATTGTTTTTGAGATTGAGTAATTTTCGTTCATCTTCTTTTAAGTCATTGTGTTTTTCTTTATTTTCGTGGAGTAAAACGAAATATTTTTGAGAATGTTTATAGGCAATAATATCAAGATAAATTCTTTTTGTTTGCCTACCACTTCCTATAATAATTGCCCTATCACCTTGTGCGCCGGGATAACTTAACGCTAAGATTTCGCAACCCATTTGCCTAAACAATAAAACACTAGCGTAAGTAATAATATCTTCTTTAGCATTCTGAAAGGATAAATAGGAAAGATTTAAAGGTATTTCATTATGAGAATGCAAACTTTTCAAATACTCTTTAACAATATTAAAATCCCAAGAAATTTCACATAAGATATTTTGATGATAATCGCATAGCTGTAATTTTGTTGAATTAAGAAAAATAGATTTATAAGTAATGCTTGTATAATTTTGCAAAAATTCTCTAAGTTTTTCATTTGAAATATGATAGTGAATGGAATCTCTTTTTTCAAATTGTAAATGAATACCTGTCGCTACTTTAAATATTTCTAGTGCATTTTTTGCATTTGGTATTTTATTGATTTTTTCTATAAATGGCTCTAGTCTTGCTTTTATATTTTTTGATAATCCATCAAAAAGCCCTTGATAACTTTCTTTTCCAATTAACTTTTCTCGCATAATAATAAATTTTGTCGTGATATTTTCTAGCCCAAAAAGCATACTAACAAAAAACAAAATTCCTCTATCTGGGTCCATTGCGTGTCCAAAGCGATTGATTTTGACAATAAGTTCATTTTTGCTTTTTTGAAATCTTGTGGAATTGACAAAATTATTTTTTAAATTCTTCAGTGTTACTTCATTGGAATATTTTGTGATTTCCTCTTCTAAAAGTGAAGCATAAACTTCTGTAAAGCTCACGCACTCCACAATTTTGCAGCAAAGATTTTTTAAGATATATGCAATTTCATCGCTACAAGCAATGCAAGACAACCTTGTAGAATGTGTCAATAAAAGAGAATTTTCGCTTTTCCAATCAACGAAATATACAAGAGATTTATGTTTTAAGGCTAAATTTATTTCTTGTTCAAGCGTGATTTTATCGCCTCCTCCGTGTTTGGCTAAAGAGTTTTTCAGAGTGGGACTAATCTTTAAGACAGGCACTTGAAAAATACTTGCCCAAAAATATACATCACTTCTTTGCATTTTATGGTCATCAGTAGGCACTGCTGTGGAATACTCTATAAGCAAAATAGGAATCTCATAAGAATTTGAAAGGATAGTAATTACAATATCAAAATCTTTGAGTTTGGCAATTTTTTGTAAATTAGAATCTGTTTTTAAAATTGTCCCTCTTGCTTTGGTCGGGTAAATATTTTTGATAATAAAATGTTTATTTATGTTTAAAAAATAATCTTTGAAGTCTAAGCCTTGTTCTAAGCACTCTGCATAAATTCTTATCTCATCAATTTGCATTGCTATTCCTCGCAAAAACTAGAATATGCTCTTTTTTATTTTTTGTGCGGTAACTTTGTGCAAAAGAACGACTTGTTTTATCAAGCTCACTAAAAGAATAATCTAGTAAATCCCAATGTAATTTTGTAGCAATTTCTAAAATCTCGTCTTTAGCATTGTAAATGTTTCCTGCGATTTTTCCATCGCCCATTACGATTCCTATCATACCATTTTGTTTTAAAACTTTATTGCATTGTGTGAAAATCTCCATTAAATCATTGTTGAATTTTTCTTTAGGCAGTTTAAGGCTTGAATATTCTCTTCTTGAACCTATTTCATTACTCATACTAAATTTGACATCATAATCCAACCATAGCATTCTATGTTTGTGGTAGAGATAATAATCATAAGTGTTTGGATAGGGAGGAGAAGTAAAGATTAAAGAGATAGAATTTTTGTTGATTTTTTGTGTAAGTTGCTTCGCATTATGTAAAAATACTTGAGATTGTTTGAAATCTTGGCTATAAATATTTTGATAAATTTCCAACGCATTTTTAAGCTTTTCATTAAATTTTGCAAAAATATATTTTTCATCAATATAGGGTTTTTCTATACTTGCATATCGTGTGTCGGAATCTTGATTTGAAGCTATGTTGATAATACTAGAAAAAATAAGTTGTAAGAAAGTCATATATTTTTCATTATTTTGTGCATAGTTGTAGATTTGCTCCTTTATGCTTGAGAGGGCTTTAATGGATTCTTGTTTAAACCAATGCGTGATATTGTCGTAAGAATGGAACTTTGTTGTTTGATAAAGGGGATTTATAATAAAATGTTGCAATTCCTGTATGTCTTTTTTATTTAAATTTAAAAGTTTAAATTGCGAAATTAATACAGCAATAAAATTAATATCAAGTCCTATACTTTGCCTCTTTAGGAGTCGTGAAGCTAAAAGCGTTGTGCCAGAGCCACAAAAAGGGTCTAAAACTACATCATTTTCTCTTGAATATTTTTTAATGTATTGTGCTGCTAAATCAATAGTAAATTTTGCTGGGTAAGGGTGTATTTTGTCAAGCTTTCTTGGATAGAGTAAATCATCAATACTATTTTGCAAAATTTGCGTCATTAAGATTTCCTTAAAACTACGATGAAAGAGTGGTTTTGATTGACATAAAATACACTAGGATAACCAAGCAAAACTAATCTTCGCCTTTCATTTTGGTCCCAAATAATTAAATCGTGGTATTTAAACCCAGCTTCTTCTCCAGCTCTTGCAATATGAGAATGTAAATCAACATAAGGAATTTTATTTTTTGTATCTCTATAATCTTTTACTACCCAAATATTATAGCCTTTTGGTTTTGTTTTAGCAAAAATCTTTAGCATAAGAGATTTAACTGCATTGATATAGGATTGAAAATCCATATTTCCAAAATCTTTTTCGTGGTTTGAGTAAATCTTTGTCGTGGCATTATTATCCACAACAAAAGCAGATTTTTTATGTCTTTTTGTCCTATCATCAATGACTTTATGAATTAAATCTGCATAGGGTGGTGAGGTGAAAGTGAGGCTAATAGAATCGTCTTGTAAAGTTTCTATCAATTCTAAGCAATCACCTTGCAAAATTGTGCAATTTGTAAATTCATTAGAAAATAAAGAATACGATTCTTTTAAATCTTGTGAAGCCATAGAGTAAAACTCACTTGAAAGCTCAAAACCTATCATATTGCGCTTTAACTCTAAAGCACTTTTTGCAGTCGTGCCTATCCCCAAAAATGGGTCTAGCACATAGTCGTTTTTGCTTGAATATAAAGCAATAATTCTATCACTGAGTTTTTTGGGAAAAGTAGCTCCGTGCTTTAAGGCATTTTTGGAACGAGGAGAAGACACATCATTCCATACAGAACGAGAGTTTTTTGCCCATTCTTGTGTGCTTAAACCATTAAAGGAAATTTGCGTTTTATTCAAATAAATATCCTTAAAATAATTTGCGGATATTCTAGCAAATGTTATCTAAATAAACTCCTAAAACAATGCAGCTTTATCTAGTGAAGTTTAAGGATTTCGCACAGATAAAGCAAGCACAAAATAAAGAATTTTCAAGCAAGTTTAAACTATAATACTGCCTTATTTGCAAAATTAAGGTTTATAATGCACACATTATCTTTCTCTACCAAAGCGCGTAATTTAGAGGCTTTATCCACCACACTAAAGAGTGCGAAAATCTTGCCTTTGTGCTTAACTTCCTTAGAGGAGTTAGAATCCAATGAGGCAGAGGTATTGGCTAGAATAAAATTCTTTAGCACAAAAGCGCAAAAACTCATTATTCGCAGTAGTTCTAAAAGTGAAGATAGTGCGCAGACTTCTAATGCGGGAGCATTCTTGAGCCTTGCAAATATCAATGTGGAATCCCAAGAGGCGATTTTGGAAGCTTTGCACAAAGTCGGAGCGTCTATGCCAAATAAGGACGATGAGATTTTAATCCAACCTATGCTAGAGCGGATTTCAATGTGTGGCGTGGCGATGAGTGCGGACAAAGATACCCTTGCGCCTTATTACTGCATTGAATGGGATAAAAGCGGTTCAAATAGTGCGATTACAGAGGGAAGTGCCAAAGGCTTAAGCTTTTTTGCGCACAAGCAAGCGGCATTGCCCAAAGAGGAGGATTTGAAATCTATTATTTTAATGCTAAGGGAGCTTGAGGAGCTTTTTGATTATCCCTTTTTAGATGTGGAATTTGCGTTAGACTCTCAAAGGGATTTGTATTGTCTGCAAGTGCGCCCCCTTGTAATTAAAGATAAGCTTAATCTCTATGAAGCCCTGCCATTTAGTGCGCTAGAGAGATTGCAAAAACGCATTGTATCCTTGCAGAAGCAAACATCAGATATTTATGGCAAACGCGCGATTTTTGGCGTAATGCCTGATTGGAATCCTGCCGAGATTTTGGGACTAAAGCCTAAGCGGTTAGCTCTAAGCCTCTATAAAGAAATCATTACCGATAATATTTGGGCATATCAGCGAGATAATTATGGCTATCTTAATCTACGCTCTCACCCGCTAATGCACTGCTTTTTGGGGATTCCCTATATTGATGTGCGCTTGTCTTTTAACTCCTTTATCCCCAAAGCCTTAGATAAAAAAATCGCAAGTAAGTTGGTGGATTATTATTTAGATACGCTAGAGGCAAACCCGCATTTACACGATAAGATAGAATTTAACATTGTCTTTTCGTGCTATGATTTTAATATCCCGCGCAAATTAAAAAACCTCCTTGCAAAAGGCTTTAATGAGAATGAGACCAAAAGGCTAGAATTTGCACTTTTGGAGCTGACAAATTCTATCATCAATCCCAAAAAAGGCTTGTATATCAAGGATTTAAAAAAGATTGCAAGGCTAGAGAAGATTTGTAAGGAGGTAGAAGATTCTAACTTGCCTATTTTGGATAAGATTTATTGGCTTTTAGAATCTTGCAAGAGATATGGGACTTTACCTTTTGCAGGGATTGCAAGGGCGGGGTTTGTGGCGATGAGTTTGCTTAATTCGCTTGTAGAAATTGGATTTTTTACTTTAGAGGAAAAACAGGCATTTTTAAATTCTCTCAAAACAATCAGCAAAGAGTTAAGCCTCAATGTCGCCACGCTTAAGCAAGAGAACAAAGCGGAATTTTTAAGCAAATTTGGGCATTTGCGCCCTAGCACTTATAATATTTTAAGCCCACGTTATGATGAGGATTTTGAAAGTTATTTTGATTTGGGCGCAAAGGGCAATTTGGCATTAGATGAAACGCCCTTTGCGCTAGATTCTAAAAAGTTAGAATCTCTCAATATGCTTTTAAGCGAACACGGGCTTAAGATTGGTGCAAAGGAGTTTTTAGAGTTTCTAAAAAGAGCTATTGAGGGTAGGGAGTATGCGAAGTTTGAATTTACTAAACTGCTCTCCCGCGCTTTAAGTCTCATTGGCGAACTAGGGGATTATTATGGAATCCCAAAAGAGGAAATGGCACATTTGGATATTCAAAATATTCTAAACCTCTATGCTTCGCTTTATTCTAAGAATCCCAAAGAGAGATTTGTAGAGGAAATCAAAAGGCACAAAGAGGAATACGCCTTAACTCTTGCTTTAAAACTCCCTGTGTTGATTACCGATGTAGAGCAGATTGTGAGCTTTAAAAGTGCGGAGATTGTGCCAAATTTCATCACACAGAAGTCTGTGAGTGCGCTTACAAGTGATTTAAGCGGTAATGAGGAATTAGAGGGCAAGATTGTGCTGATTAAATCTGCTGACCCCGGATTTGATTATTTGTTTGCGAAAAATATTGCAGGACTCATTACTTGCTATGGTGGGGCAAACTCCCATATGGCAATTCGCGCAAGTGAGCTAGGACTACCAGCGGCGATTGGTGTAGGTGAGGAAAACTTTACTAAGTTTTTAAAGGCAAAGCGCATTAAGCTAGATTGTGAAAGTGGGCAGATTGTAGTCTTATGAAATTTATCGCACTGACACAAAGATTGCTAGAGAACACAAGCTATTATGAACTGCGAGAGGCTTTAAGCGTAGAGTGGGGTGCATTTTTTAAGGAGCATTTGCAAGGCTTTTTGCCCTTGCCCTTAAGCTATGCGATTCCCTTTAGTATTTATGCAAAGTCTCTAGGAAATTCTTTAGGTGGTGTGCTTTTAAGCGGTGGGAATGATTTGAACTCTCTTAATCCCAATCCGCTATCGTTGAGGCGTGATGAATACGAGGCGCAAATCATTACGCATTGTATGCAACATAATGTGCCTTTGCTTGGAATCTGTCGTGGGGCGCAGATGATAGCGGAGTATTTTAGCTCACAATTAGAGCTTTTAGAGGGGCATATCGGCAATCATCAAGTTTTTAATCTACGCAATGGCGATACATTTGAGGTCAATTCTTTTCATAACTATGGCATTAGAACTTTGGGAGAATGCTTAGAGCCTCTAATTTTAGCACAAGATAAGAGCATAGAGGCTTTCAAGCATAAACAAAAGCCTATTTTTGCGCTTATGTGGCATATTGAACGCACTTTGCAGACACAAGGAAAGCAAGCAGAAAATAATGGACTCATCAACAATGAAGTAATAAGAGAGTGGAAAAAGTTAATAGAATCTAAGGAGAAATAATGCAACAAGCTACCCTAAAACAAACAACACAGGAAGAAAGTAAAGTCATTCAAAGCACTCAAAAAAGCCAAAAGGGTGCAGTAATTTGGGTCTGTGGATTAGCAGGGGCTGGAAAAACTACGATTGCCCAAAAAGTTTTTGCACTTTTAGAACAAAAGTATAGTAATGTAATATTCCTTGATGGTGATGAGATTAGAGAGATTTTTGGGCGCAGTGGTTTTAGCAAAGAGGAGCGTTTGGAAGTCGCACGATTGATTGCAAAATTATGCGTTTTTCTTTCAAAAAGTGGTTTAATTGTAGTGTGTGCAACTATTTCACTCTTTGATGAGATTTATGCTTTCAATCGTGCGCATATTTCGCATTATTTTGAAGTGTTTGTAGAATGTTCTATGGAAGAATTGCTAAGACGAGATAAAAAATCCTTGTATTCTAAAGCCCAAAAGGGAGAGATAAAAGATGTTATGGGCATAGATTTAACCTATGATACGCCCAATGCACACTATGTGCTTCAAAATAACACTGCAGATAAGTTAGATTCTAAAGTCAGTGAGCTTTATGAAGTGGTAGAAAAATTTTTAATGCAAAGATAAGGAGTAAAATAATGAAAGCAATGATTCTAGCGGCGGGATTTGGCTCAAGGCTAATGCCTCTAACGAAAGAAAATCCAAAATGTATGGTGGAATATCGCGGAAAAAAGCTCATTGATTATGAAATTTGGGCTTTAAAGGACTCTGGGATTGAGGATATTGCAGTGGTGGGTGGATATTTGTTTGATGTTTTAAAAGGCTATGTGGAATCACAATTTAATATAAAAAATATTTATCAAAATATAAATTATGATAAAACAAATATGGTGCAAACATTCTTTTGTGCGCGAGAATTTATAGAATCTTGTATCAAAGAGAAGCAAGATTTGGTGGTTTCTTATGCGGATATTGTGTATAGCGCAGAGATTGTGCGCTTATTGGCAGAATCGCAAGAGTCTCTAAGTATCGTGGTGGATAAGAATTGGCGCAAACTTTGGGAGAGACGATTTGAAAATCCCCTTTTGGACGCAGAGACATTAAAGATACAAGAGGGCAAAGTCATAGAGATTGGGCAAAAGCCTAAGAGTTATGAGGAGATACAGGGGCAGTATATCGGGCTTTTTAAGTTTTCGCATTGCTTTTTACCGCAAGTTTTGACATTTTATGATAGCTTGGATAGAAATGCAATGTATGATGGCAAGGATTTTGATAATATGTATATGACAAGCTTCCTACAAGCCTTGATTAATGCCTATGGTGGGGCAAGAGCGGTGGAGATTAAGGGGGGTTGGTGTGAGATTGACTTTAAGAGTGATTTGGAGATTATGATATGAACGCTTTACTCTATCAAAGTGCTATGATTGCAATCAATGCAGGAGCGTTGGTGCTGCAATACTATGGCTTAGAGGATTTTAAGTTGAAATCGGATTCCTCTCCCGTTACAAAAGCAGATTTAGAATCTAATGCGCTAATTACGCAGGAATTACAAGTCAAATCCCCTTATAAAGTCTGCTCTGAAGAAGCGGTATTAGACTATGAGGAGCGCAAAGACTTAGAATATTATTGGCTCATTGACCCTCTTGATGGGACAAAGGACTTTTTGGCAAAAAATGGCGGTTTTACGATTAATATCGCCTTAATTCACAAGAATCGTCCGATTTTGGGTGTCGTGTATGCTCCTGCATTTTATCAGCTCTACTTTGCGCTAAAGGGCTTTGGAAGCTTTACTTGTGAGCCTCAAACATTAAAAAATGCACTAGATTCTAAATCTCTCAATCCCGTTTGGTTAGAGCAAAATAAGCAAAAATTAAATGGAGAGCGAATCGTAAAAGAGGAGCAGATTATCGCTTGTGATTCTATGTTTCATAGCACACAAGAAACGCAAGATTTTGTTGCAAAATATCATTTAAAAGTGCAAAAATATGGCTCATCGCTTAAGGTTTGCGCACTTGCAGAGGGCAAAGCAGATATTTATCCGCGTTTGAATGGCACGAGTGAATGGGATACCGCAGCATCGGATATTGTGCTAGAAGAAGCAGGCGGTGTAATGCTAGATTATGAGAGTAAGAAGCCCTTGCAGTATAATAAGCCAAGTGTGAGGAATCCCTATTTTCTAGCTTTTGCCAAGTCGCAAGTGGGAGGAGTGATTTATACAAATTTTTTTTCGCACTTATGTCCCCTATGCTAAAATCTCACACAAATTTCAAGTAAAGCAAATATGAATAGAGGTAGTCTCTTATGGATTTTGTAGCTCTTAGTCTTTTTACTCTCACAATGCTTCTTATTTATTGGCGTCCTTTCAGGTTACCTCTGTGGGTGTTTAGCACTTTGGGGGCGGTGGGGGTTTATTGTTTGAATGTGGTGAGTTTAGGCGATATTTGGCGCGTGTGGGCAATGGTGTGGGATAGCACCCTCACGCTTATCGGGCTTATTTTGCTCACTTTTGCGCTTGAAAAATTAGGTTTTTTTACATTTCTTGCCGTCTTACTTTTGCGCATACTACAAAGCTCACAAATGCGACATATTCAAAGTATAAGCACTGCGAGATTCTATATTTTTCTTGTGCTTTTTAGTGCATTTTTAAGCACATTTTTTGCAAATGATGGCGCAATTTTAATCCTCACACCCCTCATTATTACACTTTTTAAGGCGCATACTACAAAGGTATTTTTTACGCCTTTAGTTGTGTTTTTGCTTCTTGTGAGCTTTGTGAGTGATTTTGCCTCTAATCCCTTTGTTATTTCTAATCTTACAAATATCATCACAGCGCAGTTCTTTGAGATTCCCTCACTCCGCTTTAGCACATTGATGTTTTTACCTCAATTTTTTGTTATTCTTGGTTCTTTAGGCTTTTGGTTGGTGGTTAAAAGGTTTGTGCCACCCACACTTACTTTTACGCATTTTCAAAGCAATATTTCCATATCCACAATAGCATTTTGTTTTGCTTTATTGGGGCTACTTTTGGTCGGGATTTTATTTGCACATACATTAGGTGCGCCACTTTCAAGCTTTACACTTTTGTGCGTATTTTTGGCATTGTCCTATGGCAAGATAAAAGGACAGCTAGAGATATTTCCTTGTCTGAAAAACGCTCCACTTAGTATCGTGCTGTTTTCTCTTGGGCTTTTTGTTGTTGTTTTTGGGCTCAAAAATGGTGGTGCATTGCAGATTCTCAACGATAATTTATCATTGTTTGTTTCATTATCCCAAGAATGGCAGATTGTAAGTATGGGTTTTGCAAGTGGCATAGGCAGTAGCGTGATAAATAATCTACCTATGGTGATGTTTGGGAATCTCGCACTTGCTGATTTTGCACCACATTTACAAGATTCTATGCAGAGTTTAGTAATGGCACATTTACTTGGCTGCAATATTGGCTCAAAGCTTACACCCATAGGTTCGTTGGCGACTTTGCTTTGGCTAGAAAGCCTTAGAATTCACGGAATCCACATTGGCTTTATGCACTATATGGTTGTAGCATTTGTGGTTACTCTGCCTGTGTTGCTTTTTGCACTTCTTGGATTGATTGTGGGGTATTGGATTGGGTGATTTTATATATATGATTAATTAGGTACTGTATCAAAAATTCAGACGATATATAATCAATAATTATTCACTTTATTACTACTATATGTAGTATTTTGTAGCAATACACTTAATATATATAAATAAATATAGCAAGTAGTTTATGATGTTTAAATAATTTCTTAATAATTAGTTCCAAAGATTTTAGAGAGACACTCTTAAAATTTACACCTTTGAATAATGGAGATATTAATGAGTACTCACACCCAGAGCAAGGCAAAAAAAGATGCAAAGGCGATTTTTCGTGTAGCAAGTGGCAATTTCTTAGAAATGTATGATTTTGCTGTGTATGGTTTTTACGCAGCATTTATTGCCAAAATTTTCTTTCCCGCTGAAAATGAGTTTATATCCATTATGCAAAGTTTTCTTGCCTTTGGAATGGGTTTTTTGATGCGTCCATTGGGGGCGATTGTTCTTGGTTCGTATATGGATAAGCACGGGCGCAAAAAAGGGCTTTTGCTCACGCTTACCTTAATGGCAATAGGCACACTTACAATAGCTTGCTGTCCGGGCTATGAGAGTATTGGCATTCTCGCACCTATCATTATTTTGATTGGGAGACTTTTGCAGGGTTTTAGCGCTGGAGCTGAAGTTGGCGGTGCAAGTGTTTATCTTTCAGAGATTGCTCCTAAACATTTGCGAGGATTTTATGTATCTTGGCAAAGTGGTAGCCAACAAGTAGCTACTATATTTGCAGGAGCTATTGGTGTGGCTTTGCATTATTGGATTGGTGATGCAATTATGGAAGCTTGGGGTTGGAGAATTCCTTTTTTCATTGGCTGTATGGTTGTGCCTTTCATTTTCTATATCAGACGCACATTGGAGGAGACTCCAGAATTTGAGGCAAACAAACATCACGCACCCAAAACCTTTAGTGCTATTTTTCAAAATATGAGTGAAAATTATCCTGTCATTATTACGGGCGTGTTCTTTGTTATGATGACTACGGTAACTTTTTATTTTATCACTTCTTTTACGCCACATTTTGCAAGTAATATTTTGCATTTCTCAAAATTAGAAAGTTTTATTATCACAGCAATTATTGGATTAAGCAATCTCTTTTGGCTTCCTGTATCTGGGTTTATTGGCGATAAAATAGGTAGAAAAAAGATAGTGTATTTTATGACTTTTTTAGGAATGGTTTCAGCCTACCCCGCACTTAATTTTTTAACACATAATGTTACTTTTACTAATCTCGTCTTGGTTGAACTTTGGTTTAGCTTTATTTTTGGTGGATATAATGGAGCAATGGTATGCGCACTCTCCGAAATAATGCCAAAACACGTTAAAGCTTTGGGCTTTTCATTCTCTTATTCTATTACGGTGGCTATTTTTGGAGGCTTTACCCCAGCGGTTGCAACTGCCCTTACAAAATGGACTGACAATCCTGCAAGTCCAGCTCTTTGGCTCACTTTTGCAGCAATTTGTTCATTTATTGCAAGTTTGCTTATTTTTAGAAAAGGTGGATTCTATGACAGACAACAAAAAGAGGAGCTTTAATGCAAATAAAAGATTTTGATATTGTTGTTGTTGGTGGAGGGAATGCTGCCTTGTGTGCGGCAATTAGTGCAAAAGAGAGTAATAAAAACCTCAAAGTCGCCCTTTTAGAATCTTCACCAAAAGAATGGAGAGGAGGAAATTCCCAGCATACAAGAAATTTGCGTTCTATGCACGATGCACCAACTGATGTCTTGACTGATTCTTATAGTGAAGATGAATTTTTTGATGATGTATTTAAGGTAACAAAAGGGCAAACAAATGAGGAATACGCAAGGTTTGTCATCTCCCATACGCCAGAAGCAGTCGTATGGGCAAAGAAGCACGGCGTGCGATTTCAACCTTCTATGCGAGGCACATTGCACTTGGGGCGCACAAATGCCTTTTTCTTAGGTGGCGGAAAGTCTCTTGTGAATGCTTATTTTCATTGCGCTTCTACACTTGGTGTGGAGATTTTCTATGAATGTGAAGCTTTGGATTTAGTGGTAGAGGGCAAAACTTGCAAGGAAATTTTGGCACAAGATAAAAAAAATAATGAGGAGATACGATTCAAAGCTAAAGCTTTTGTGATAGCCAGTGGAGGCTTTGAATCAAATTTAGAATGGCTACAAGAGGCGTGGGGAGAAAAAGCAAAGAATTTTATCATACGAGGAACACGATTTAATCAAGGCAAAATGCTTAAAGCTTTACAAAAGAGCAAGGCAAAGATCATTGGAGACCCTACACAAGGGCATATGGTGGCTATTGATGCGAGAACTCCTAAATATGATGGAGGCATTGCTTCGCGTGTGGATTGTGTTTCACTAGGCATTGTGGTGAATAAATATGCACAAAGATTCTATGATGAGGGCGAGGATTTTTGGCCCAAACGTTATGCAATTTGGGGCAGACTTGTAGCAAATGAGGAAGAACAAATCGCATATTCTATCACAGATTCTAAAGTGCAAAAGCATTATATGCCTTCACTTTTTCCTCCCATTGTCGCACAAACCATAGACGAACTCGCAGCAAAAATCAATTTAGATTCTGCAACACTCAAGCAAACCATAGAGGAATACAATGCAAGTGTAGTTGATGGCACATTTAATCACACGATACAAGATGATTGCCATACAAAAGGCTTAAAAATAGAAAAAACACATTGGGCATTGCGACTTGATAAACCTCCCTTTTACTGCTATCCTCTCCGTCCGGGCGTTACCTTTACTTATATGGGGGTTAAGGTAAGTAAAAACGCACAAGTTTATGCTGATGACGATGAGTTTTTTACTAATATTTTCGCAGCAGGAGAAATTATGGCAGGAAATATTCTTACGCAAGGCTATGTGGCGGGTTTTGGTATGAGTATTGGCACGGTATTTGGTAGAATCGCAGGGCAAAATGCCGCTAATGCTATAAAATAAAAGGATTATCAATGCAAACAACACAACAACATTCTTGGAATCTCCCGCAGGCAGATTCTACACAGGATTCCAATATTTATACCACTGCTACAAAATCGTGCATTATTTGCAATTCTTGTAGATATTGCGAGGGACTTTGTGCAGTGTTTCCAGCAATGGAGAAATATAGGGAATTTTCACCTAAGGATATTGATTATTTAGCCAATCTCTGCCATCAATGTAGCGAATGCTTTTATGATTGTCAGTATGCCCCACCGCACGAATTTAATGTCGCCATACCAACACAATTTGCACAAATCCGTAAAGAAAGCTACAAAAAATACGCATTCCCTCACTTTTTGGGTAAAGCCTTTGATAAAAATGCGTGGTTTGTGATGATACTTTTAATTGTAACTTTATTCGCAGGATTCTTTTTAGCCTCTCATCAGACTTTAACAGAGCAAGATGCAAATGGTGATTTTTTCGCGATAATCCCCTATACATATATGGTTGGCACATTTAGCATTGTTTCACTTTTTGTATTGGCGGCTTTGGTAATTGGATTTATCAATTTTGCTAAATCCATAGAGCTCAAAAATATCACACTCAAAGTATTTTTGGAAAGTATCAAAGACGCTTTAACACTTAGGTATCTAGGCGGACATAAGAGTGAGGGCTGCACCTATCCAAATGCAAGCAGAAGCAATGTGCGCAGAATCTTTCATCATTTTACAGCTTATGGATTTTTGTTTTGCTTTATTGCTACGAGTTTAGCGGCGTTTTATCATCATTTTTTACATATTTATGCGCCTTATGACATCACGCAATTACCAAAGCTTTTTGGAGTAGTGGGCGGAGTCTTCCTTTGTATTGGGACATTGGGATTATTTTTCTTAAAACTCATTGCCGATAAAAAAATTGTAGATACAAAAAGTGTAGCGATGGATTACGCATTTTTATTTATGCTTTTTATCGTAAGTTTTAGTGGTTTATTTTTGATGTTTGTGCGAGAAAGCGAAATGCTCTCTTATGCTCTTTGGTTTCATTTAAGCACGATTTTGGCATTTTTTATTATGATTCCTTATTCTAAATTTACGCACATCTTTTATCGTTTTATCGCGTTATTAAAATATAATATTGAAAAGCCAGAATAAGATTTATATTATTTTAGCGGTGCTATTTAAGCAATAAAATCATCATTGTGCGATTTTAGAGGAGTGTTAGTCGCATAGTCGCTAAACGCTATTTAGGCTCTTTACGCCCACCTACCTAATCCCTGCAAAGTGTTTGGGCTTATCTGTGAAATATTCCTCATAAAACAAATCGCTGCCCTTTTGGTATTTAAGCACTCTTTGGTAATTATCCAGCACTGCTTCTAGTCGTGTGAGATATTCCTTTTCATTGCATATTTTTAGGATTTCCTCTAGTGGCGTCTTTGGAGTGAAAGTAATAATGCCCTCATTATTAAAGAATTGATGGATTTCTCTTGCTCCCAAATAGATAGGAATACACTGCGCCGCGAAGCAGTCCAAAATCTTTTCTGTGAAATAATACGCAGTGCAGTCGTTTTCTACGACAATTTGGAAGCGATATTTTTGCAAAGAATCCGCTTTGTGCGGTAGAAACACCCCTCCATTAAATTTCCCAAACACATCTACTTTTTGACTTTGCAAGGCTTTTTGAGCGATAGAGTGGCGGATTTTGTGCATTTCGCAGAAGATTTTATTTGAGCACATCATTGAGACATTTTTATCTTTGATTTGATACACTTTATCATCAAGTGCGATGTTACACCCTTTCTCTTGCCCATACCATAAGCCTGCAGCAGGGATAAACTTGGCGTTTTCTAATTCATTGAGGAGTTTTTCAGAATATGTAAAAACAGCTTTGAAATCCTTGTGGATTCCCTTCTGTGTGTCAAATATGCGATAATCATCAGGGATTATAGATTCACTTTCGCTAAAAAGAGCATATTTCGCCCCCCCCCCCATTATTATTCATTGTTTCTAAAATTGCCTTTTCTTTGTAAAAATGCACCGGCAAAGCGATATTGAATCTATCCCATAAAAAATACTTTGAATCACTATTTGGGTGATGCGCACTTGTATAATCCCGATAGAAAAATGTGCGCATTTTCTCTCCTTGTGCGTTGTAGATTTCGGGTTCTTGGTCGCAAATGGGGTGTGCGAGATTATAAGCGGGCATATAAATTTTGCCATAGAGGGAATGCTCTGCAAAGTAGAGTGGAATCTTTTTAAAAAAGCGGTTTCTAAACTTCTTGCGAAGCTTTTTTGTGGGTATAAAGCCAGATAGAATCCGAATGCCTTGATTATAGATTGTAGCGTATTGTGCTTGTTTTATCCATTCCATATTGTATCTCTTTAATTGGGTTGTTCTTTTGGTGGATTATATCATAGATTCTAATGAAAATAACCTATCCACGCGATGTAATACACACATAAGCACAACATTGCAAGATACAAATAATCTTTTACCTTTAGATTTTTGTTGTGAATCTAGCAAGATAAGGCTTACTACAACCGCACTTCCGACTAAAAATTCTAAAATATTGAGCCACGCATAAGGCGAGTAGTTGTAAGCAAAGGTGTCATTTATTTGAGGAAGTCGCTAAACTCTTTTAACTCCTTTTTGCGAGAGGGTGGGAGATTGTTGTAGTCTTGGTCTGTGATTGCGCCCTCTAGTGTGTATAAATGCACAAGGCAACATTTGGGATAAGATTCTTTAAGTCTCACAAAGGCTTCCTCTGCGCCAAGACTTTTTAAATCCTCTGATGAGCAAATCCCCACAGATTCTAGCTTCTTGGCGATTTCTTTGCCAATGTTTTTAAAGAGGTGAGAGATTGCATTGCTACTCCTTTACATCAAAATGCTTGAGGCGAGTATTAAGCGCACAGATTCTATCATAATTTATAGCCTTTTAGAATCTTCTTGCCACCTTTTTAGTGTCGGAAATAATTTCGTGCAGTGCGCTTTGAATTGCTCATTGCTCATTCCCGCTTGTGCGCCATAGAGCGAACACATCTCTATATACTCTTGCAGTGAAACTTTATGGATAAACTCACCCATTTCATAGCAATATTTGCAATAATCCGCGCTTATGCTTCCGTTCTTTTCTAAGCCCATTTGTTCTTTGGAAGCAAGGGGCATACCGCAACTTTGACAGATTAGATTTTGCATTAAGAATCCTTTCGCATATACTCTGCGAGGAAGTGAAAAAACTCTTGGGAGATTTCAAAATGCCCTATGTCAATATGATTTTTTGACGCTACACCGATGAAGTAATGGGGCATATTGTTCCTTTTGGGGTGGGGTTATAGGTTTTTTTCAAAAAATGTTTTTAGGTTTTTATAGATTTCCTCATTTCTTGCTTCTATATCCTCTTTAAGCCAATCATTTTTGAGAGATTTACCTAAGTTTTGTGCTTCAAGGAATTTTGATTTTTGGTATTGCGGTTTTTTCTTGGCAAAATATTCGTTACTTGCTTGAATATTTTGCTTTTTTTCAAGTAAAGTTTTATTGCCTATATATTCCAAAAATTTTTCGGCATCTTTTTCATTCCAACCTGCATAATTTGCTTCTGTCCATTTTTTTGGAAAAATATGTTCAATTTCGCCTTTGATAACACTATAATTTTTCTTATCAGCGTTCCATTCCCATTCTTGATTTTCATCATAAATCAATGTATAAATTACCAAAATATATCTTATTTGTTTTGATAGGGCTTTTACACAAAAACTTGTAAAATAATCAATTTGTGGCATAACTAATTCTGGAATGTTGAGTGAGGGTTCAAAAATTTTCTTTTTTCTTTCGTGGATAAGAATATTTGCTTTCATAAATCCCCAAAATAAACCTGAACTACCACCTTTTCCATAAATAAGCCCAAGTGCGCAATAGCTCACAAGCTGCGGCAATATAATATCAAAAATATTACTTTCATCTCCATTGTTTTTCTTTGGTTTATATTCATAAAAACACATACTTACAACCATTTGCCAAAGTTTATTTTGATAAATGTTTAAAATATCAAAGTATTTTTGTGCTTGAAGTGAAAAGTAATCTTTAGGATTGCACCAAAATTCTGCTAATTCTTGTATAAATACAAAAGTTTCATTTTTATTAAGCAAACCCTCATTGGCAGCAAAATTCACTTTTTTATTTTTAGAATTTGCTTTATCTTTTTTTGTGAAAAAATCTAAAGTGCTAGGGATAACCGTATCTACTTCATTATTTAATGCTCTTATAATGTGTTCATATTGTGTGAATAAAAAACCTATATTTTCTTTATTCAAATAATAAGAGTTAGTGATTTTTTCTTCTAGCTTTTTCCACTCTGTTGCAAATTCTTTTCTTTCTTGGTCATTTCTTTTGCTAGTAAAAATAAGTCCTTTAAAAATGTCTGATACGCTTAAAGAAACGCCACGATTATTTAATGTATTAAAGATTCTTAAAGCATTTTCTTGCCCATCACATTCAATAGGTAAGACAATGCAAGAATTTAATAAAGTAAGGCAAAAATTAAACCAATCAGCAGGGTATTCTTGTGCCAATTCATCAATTTTCTTTATAAAAAAGAGATAATTTTTCTCATAATTTGAAGAAGATTTTTTTATAACATTCTCTATTTCTTCTTTTTCAAACTTATAACCATTGCTTAAAATTTTTTCTAAAAGATTATTGTCTGAATCAATAGCTACTTCACTTTGCAAATGAGGTTTTTTAAAGTCTATTTCTCCATTAAGTTGATTTCTATCCCAAAGACACGAAGACAATTTGCTAATAAGTTCTGAAATATTTTTATTTTGCTGATTGGTAGCTTTTTCATATAGGGCACGAATTAAAAGACTTAAAGTCGTTGTTCTTTGTTGCCCATCAATGATATTTTGTTTGTTATTTTCTTTGTATATCACAACAGAACCTAGAAAATACTCATCATTTTCATTAGGCTCACTACTAAAGAAGCTAAAAATATCTTCCCATAGTTGCTCACATTCATCTTCTTCCCAAATATAAGCTCGTTGATACATTGGAATCAAAAATTTATTTTTGGATAAATACTCCAACACGCTTTTGCGTTCTGTTTTCATTTCAGCCATTATTAATCCTCCTTACTAACCCATTTATTATAGCGTAAAACAATTAAGAAATTTCTAAGCAGTCTAGTTTTACTAACTCTTTAGTCCTCTGCTATCAATTTCTTTATATTTTTCCTCTAAAGTCATTTTTCTCCTTATATTTCTACTTTCTAACCCTCACATTTTATCAAAAAAAAAAAAAAAAACAAATTGCAAATAAATAGATACAAATTCAAGCTAAAAGTTGTGTTTTGGTTGGTTTGAGTGCTTTTGTGCTGTTGCAATTCACCTTTAGGATTTGCTTTAAAGATTTAAAAGATTCTGATTTTGTGAGATAAATCTATTTTTCGTCTTGCCCTTTGCTTTTTTCTGCTTAAAGGTTTCTTTGACTTCGTGCAAATTAAGTTCTAATTGCGCTTCTTTTAAAAATTGTTGGTAATTTGTGATTCTATTTTCTGCAAGGCTAAGATACTGCTTAGAATTATCAATCCCTATAAAATCGCAATTTAGAATCTTCGCAGCAATTCCTGTCGTCCCACTCCCGCAATAGGGGTCAATCACAATACCGACTTGTTCATTTAAAATGGAAAAAATGCAACGCAAAGGCAGAGCAAGTGGAAAAGGGGCGGGGTGAGCATTATTGTTTTCTGGGCGGATTCTCCAAATAGAGCTTAAAAGTGCGTGGCGACTTTGCAATTCCTCTCCAATGAGATTTTTACCTTTTGGCTTTTGCAGCCAATAAATTCGCTCCTCCACTTGCCAAAACCTCCAACCGCGTATATTTCCTGCAATCCCTCTATCCCAAATGATTTCCTGCCTAAGATTCCACTTTGTTTGCAAAATCCATTGCAATGGGTGGAGTAATTTACCTCTCTCCCAGCGAATTTTGTGATTATAAAAGAAACTTCCTCCCTCTTTTGTGATTCTATACATTTCATTCAGCACAGCGATTTGGTTTGCTTGATATTCCCCTTCGCTTAGTTTATCGCAAGTGTTATCATATAAAACATTTTTAACAAGCCAACCTTTTTTGTTCTCCTGCTTGTTATAAGGTGGCGAGGTTACACCCATATCTATGCTGTTATCCTCTAGCTTTTTAAGCTCACTTAAAGTATCGCCGCAAATCAACATTTGGTGGAGCTATTTTTGTCATTAATATAGATTGTTAAAAGTTCGCTTAAAAGGGCGATAAGCGTATCTTTTGATTGTCCCAATAAATGTGTGCTAAAATCAATATGAGAGTTTAATGAATAAATTTTAATGAGTTCTTGTAAATTTTGTGTCATTTCGCTCTCTTTGTTTGATTTTCAAAAGCTGTATTCTATCAAAAACAAAATCCCAAATCAACTTATACAAATCAAGCCAAAATCCACACAATACAGAATCTTCAAAGCTGCCAAAAAGCAATTATAATGGAAGCAATCATAATAAAAGACAAACATTCCATAGGTTGAGTAAATTGCCAATGCAGCGCAATGTATGCTTATAAATAGCGCAATTCCCTATTTATCCTTGTAATGAAGTCCTACTTGCAAGATTTCGCAACTTTGCTCACCAATGCGATAGACGATTCTGTGTTTGGCATCTATCCTGCGCGAATAGCACCCGCTCAAGTCGCCTTTGAGCTTCTCAACCTTTCCTAGTCCGCCTGTGGGATTTCGTGCGATGTCTTTGATTAAAGCGTTGATTTTGTCTCTCATTTTTTTATCATCTTGAAATTCTATATAGCCCCTTAAAGCAGTCGGTGAAAAGGTTATATTAAGCATTGCTGTGTTCTTTCTCTGCTTTTTTATAAATTGCCATTACTTCCTCTTTGCTTTTTGCATTTTCTATTGCTTCGTTCATCGCATTAAATTCCTCTAAAGTGAATGTAATGCGTTTGCCATCGTCTAGCTCTTTTATGGATTGTCGTAGCTCTGCTAAATTCTCCTCACTATAAAAGGGGTCTTGCTTTTGCCTATTGAGTTTAAAAGGGATTTTTTGCTCCCGCACAGCCGCTTTTAAAAACATTCTTAAAGCGGTGGTGGTATCAAGCCCTAACTCATTAAACAGCTCCTCTGCCTCTTCTTTTAGCTTTTTATCTACTCTTACTTGCACTAAAGCAGTCATTGTTTCTCCTTATATAAAAATTATAAAATTATATACTAAAATCATCAATTTTCATCATTTTGTAATGTTTTATTAATCAAGGTAAGTGAAATCTTGTGGAATGTTGAATCTTAAAGTATTGCTATGGATTTAGGCTAAAGTGATTCTCTCTTGTGTTTTTCCTCACGCTTGTTTTATGCTTCTTTCACAGGAATGCGCAAAATCGTTTTTAACTTGTGTGCGGGAGTTTTGTTTGGATTGCTCAAATAGATTTCGTGGTGCGCCCTTGTGAGATTATCTTTGCCAATGTCATTGTGTAAGCCATTGCAGGTAATGAAATCCTCTAACCTAGCTAGACTTCGGGCTTCATCATCATAAGAGCTATGGTATTGAGTGAAACTCTAAATGCGACTCTTTTCCGTCCCATTGTGTCTTTAAGCCTATCACTTCTTTATAAAAATGTGCCATTTTAGCCATATCTGTAACGAATAAAACGATTGCTCTAAGTTTCACCTTATCCCCTTTTGTATTATTGCAAGACTATTTTTACCTTATTTTTTGAATCTCACGCCATATCTGCCCCCACCCATAAATATTAGTGCGATACAAGGAAGCATATAGAGCAAATGTAGCTCAATCACCCAAGCGCCGTGCTTATCAAGGGCAAAAATCTCAAAGCCTAGTGCGACATAAATTGCCACAAGCATTGTAAAAGCCTCTAAAGCGGCTGCAATTCGCACTTGAAAGCCTACAACAATCATCAATGGCGCAAGAACTTCACCGATATATACACCATAGGCGAAAAATGTAGGCAATCCGTGAGATTCCATAAAGCCCTCTATGCCACTTATGCCATTTGTGATTTTGGAGACTCCGTGAAAGAGCATAAGCCCTCCCACACATAAGCGCACAATCAATTTGCCCAAATCATCATTGTGTAACATTATAAGTCCTTTTTATTGGTTTTCAAACCTCGCATTTTATCAAAAAAAAAAAAAAAACAAATTGCAAGGGATAGGGTATAAATTAAGTCAAAATTCCTATTTATCGGCTTTTGCCTCTATCATCTTTTTTAGCTCTTTTTTAACTTTTGTGAGATTGCTACAAGTAAGCAGTGGGATAAGATTCTGAATCTCTGCTATGCTTTTATCCCACCATTTCAACGCAAGTAAAAGCATAGTCAGTTCCTCATCAAATCGCTTTTTGATAACTCTTGCAGGATTGCCCACTGCGATACTATAAGGTGCAATATCACTTGCCACAACAGCATTTGCACCGATAATCGCTCCATCGCCAATGCGCACACCGGGCAAAATCGTGGCATTTTGCCCAATCCACACATCATTGCCAATGATTGTATCGCCCTTGAGTGGTAGCTCACAAAGCGGCGGCGCACTCATCTCCCAGCCCTCAAAAATATAAAATGGAAAGGTGCTAGGTGCATTCATTTGGTGATTCGCCCCATTCATCACAAACTCCACTCCAGCAGCGATTTGGCAGAATTTGCCAATGATGAGTTTGTCATTATTAAACTCATAATGGTGGCTGATATGGGATTCAAAATCGCTATCGGCTATGTAGGTGAAATCACCCACGATAACATTTGGATTCTTAATCGTTGGCTTCACATAGGAGAGGGAATCCACGCCTTTGATGGGAAAGGGATTGTTGGGGTTTGGTGCGATTTTATTTTTCATTTGTCTCCTTTGGCTTTGTATTGTCGCATTCTCTTTTTAATGCACTTGCTCGCCCAATCATAATGACTTGAAGTCGCACTCACGCAGTAGCTCCCAAGACTTGTATTTCCACACCATTTATAATGCTTTTTGATAAAAAGCTCCTGTGGTGGCAGACTTTCTATGAGTTCCATACATTGCGCGTGGCTACTATTAAGCATTGCCTTTGCGTTCTCTAATGTTGTGCTTTGGTGCTTTTGCCAAATTTCTCTATTCATCGCAGGATAGGTTTTGAAATTATAAGGTGCGGGGAGAAAAGGCACAAAATCACTTGTCTTATTAAGATTTGTGCGCACAAAGTGGAGCAAAAGCATCTGCCATTCATACAAATGCACTAGCACATCACGCAAAGTCTTGTCGCGTTCGTTATACTCAAAAGGTGCGCTCTGTTGCTCAAGCGGGATTTGTTCTATCAGCGTAAGCAGAGATTTATAATTGCTTTGGCTTAGGGTAAGTAAGTCGCTTTTGTTGGTAGGGCGGGGCATAGGAGTCCTTTGGGTTTGGAATCTAAGGGATAGATTCTATCACAATTTATAGATTTTTAGAATCTACTTTTTCTTTGGTTTTTTAGGCTTTGGTGGAGGTAGAGTGGGGGCTAAGGTTAGCACCACTTCTCTTAAAAGAGTGTGAGAATCCACATCAAGGATATAAGATTCTTTTGCGCCCGGATAAGGAATCCCAAGCGGGGCGGATTCTAAAAGGGGCTTTAAAATTTCAAATTGCTTGACGAAAAGCGCCTCATCGCAGAGTAAGAAAATCGGCTTAGGCACACTCTGCTCTCTCTCAAGCACATAAATGCAGTATTCACCAAACATCTTTTTGGCACTAAAGGTATAGGGCGTGTCTGCCATTGCGCTTGAAAGTGATTCTAACACGAAGTCTTTGAAGTTTTCAGTTGTGGGCATTGGGACTCCTATAATCAAAGTTTTGCAAAGTGGATTATACACCGATTCTAATAATTTTTGCATTTGAGTGCTTTTATTTTGGAATCTAAAATTCCCTCTCAAAGAATCCCAAGTTGTATTTTAGAATTTTCCCTCTCAAGCTTTAACAACCACTCTTTGCGTTTCAGTCCTCCCGCATAGCCTGTGAGGCTTTTATCACTTCCAATCACTCTGTGGCAGGGGATAAGTAGCGCAATGGGATTTGCTCCTACTGCGTTGCCCACAGCTTGCGCAGACATTTTGGCAATGCCTCTTTGGTGCGCTAGAATTTGGGCTATCTCTTTATAGCTCATCGTGCGTCCATAGGGGATTGTGCGCAAAATCGCCCATACAGATTCTCTAAAGGCTGTGCTTTGCGTGGATAGTGGAGCTAGAGGCGGAGTAAAGGGCGGAATCTCCCTGCTGAAGTAGAGTTCTAGCCATTGCTTCGTTTGGGCTAAAATCGGCGTTTGCTTCTGCACATAATCCTTTGGCAGTGTGAAGTGCTTTTGTCCCTCAAACCACAAGCCAAATAGTGCGTTTTCATCACTTGCAAAGATGATGTTGCCAAGCGGTGAGGGATATTGCTGCACATAGTTCATTGCGCATTACCAAAAGAGGCATTAGAATCTGCGGAGGCTTCCTCCCTTTGGGTGTGGAAGTAAGTGCGAAGCAGGGCGCAAAGGGTGATTTGACAATGTGTAATAGGCTTGAGCTCAAAAAGCACAATAATTTGCTTACTTGGCATTAGCAATCCTTATAAAAAGATATTTTAACATTCTACCCCTAAATAAATTTAAATAGCTTGTGTTTTTAGGCTAAAACATCGCACTTTGTGTAAAGTAAATTAAGGAATCCACTCTATAATAGCGTTTTGTGGGCGATTCTTACGCCATTGCATAAACTCTCTAAAGTCTGTAATGCCCTCTTGCAACACGGCTTGATAATATTCTATCCCCGCAATTTTTAGGTTATCTGGCGTTTCAAACTTAAGCTTTAGAATCTGCTCCTTTTGTGCTTCACTCATCACTTGCAGAATGCGCTCTGCCACTTTTTCAAAATACCCCGCATACCTGCTGCCTTGCACAATGTGAATCATATCTATCTGCCATACTTGCTCGTCTTGGTAGAATGCGTGCCATTCCAAACATTTATCCTCTTCACTCAAAAGATTGCGGTATTCTATGTGGATAATTTTAGGATTGTTGGCAAGTTTTGCTATTGCTTCAAAGCTTCGGGCAACTTCAAGTGTAGGCGTGTAAATATGAAAATCAATATCAAGATGTTTGCACAACAAGCCCATTTTGAGTGAGCCAATCAGGTTAATTTCCGCACCAATGCTTTGCCAACATTCCAAAACTTTGCTTTCCTCTATAACTTCAAAAGCTTTTTGTTGGTTGCTATAAGCAATGTGGAGAGGGGACATAGAATGCCTTTAGAGTGAGCTAAATGTATTATATCAAAAAAGCTTTATAGCATTAACTCGCCCTTATCCTGTTTTCTTCATTCTTGTAACTTGTTTTTTGATACAATGCGGATTTTGAAAATCAATCAAGAAACATAAAAGGAGAGGGAATGACACAAAAAGCTAAAAGTTCGCCCCTAATTCTAGGGCATATTCTCGCACTTGGCACGATGATAGTTTGGGGTGCGACTTTTAGCTCTACCAAAGCACTTTTAGCAGATTTTTTAGCAAGTAAGATTCTGCTTTTTCGCTTTTGCATTGCCTTTTTACTTTTGCTCTTTTTGCGCCCTCAAACCTTAGTATTTCGCGGATTGAGGGCAGAGGGATTGCTTATGCTTGCTGGGCTAAGTGGCGGGTGCTTGTATTTTTTGCTAGAAAATGTTGCGCTGTATTTCACAAGTGCTTCTAATGCCTGTGTACTTGTCGCGATTAATCCAATCTTTACAGGAATCTTGGGATTTTTCTTATTCAAAAAGCCCATTAAATGGACATTTTTGCTCGGATTTGTCATCGCAAGCGTGGGGATTGTGTTTGTGGTGTTTCGTGGGGATTTTTCCCTCACACTCTCTCCTTTGGGAGATTTACTCTGCCTTTTGGCTGGGCTTGTTTGGTCGTTTTATACGCTGATTTTAGACAAAGTCTTTGAACTTTTCAAAGGGCAAAGTCCGCTGCTTATCACGCGTAAAGTGTTCTTTTATGGGATTTTATTTACCTTGCCCTTTGCGCTTTTTGGCATTTTTGCGCGTGGAGATTTCCCGCTTCATCGCTTTGTGGAGATACCAAATTTGCTCAATCTCTTATTTCTAGGCTTAGTCGCTTCGGCTCTGTGTTATCTAAGCTGGAATGCGTCAATGAAGATTCTAGGTATATATCGGGCGAGTGCGTATATTTACTCTGTGCCACTTTTTGGTATTTTGAGCGCAGTTTTAGCACTTGGTGAGCCTTTGGATAGGTTTATTGTTATCGGGGGTATTTTGATTGTGCTAGGACTGCTTTTGTCGCAGAAGTGAGGAAATAGGCTATTTATTGTCCTCTTTATGAAACTAAATTTCTAGCTTGTGTTTTTAGGCAAAGTGGAGAATTTATGTATCGGGCTGCAATTACGCATTAAAGCCAAAATCTCATCTAAAACATAAGGAGGCGCAATGTCGCTAGAGAGGGTAAAGGCGCATTTGGCACAATATCATTTAGAGGATAGAATTATGGAGTTTCCTGTCTCATCGGCGAGTGTGGCAGAGGCGGCAAGCGCGATTGGCTGCACACAAAAAGAGATTGCAAAAACGCTTTCTTTTATGCTAGGAGAGAAACCTATACTTATCGTTGTTGCTGGAGATTGCAAAGTCAATAATGCTAAGTTTAAAGCGGAATTTCACACAAAGGCAAAGATGATTCCATTTGAAAGTGTAGAAGTATTGATTGGACACGCAGTTGGCGGGGTTTGCCCCTTTGGTGTAAATGAAAATGTGTCGGTGTATTTGGATAGTTCCTTGCAGAATCTTAAAACTCTCTATCCTGCGTGTGGGAGTGCAAATAGTGCGGTTTGCCTTAGCTTAGCAGAGCTAGAACTTGCTTCTTGCTATGAAAAATGGATAGATGTGTGCTAAAGCAGGGTATAAGCGCATTTGTAAGTATCTCTAGGATAAAGTTTTAAAATTTCGGGCGGACTTTGGCTGCTGAATGCACGTTCAAGGTTTTTTGTCCTAAAGGTTTGAGGAAGTCGCTAAACTCTTTTAACTCCTTTTTGCGAGAGGGTGGGAGATTGTTGTAGTCTTGGTCTGTGATTGCGCCCTCTAGTGTGTATAAATGCACAAGGCAACATTTGGGATAAGATTCTTTAAGTCTCACAAAGGCTTCCTCTGCGCCAAGACTTTTTAAATCCTCTGATGAGCAAATCCCCACAGATTCTAGCTTCTTGGCGATTTCTTTGCCAATGTTTTTAAAGAGGTGAGAGATTGCATTGCTACTCCTTTACATCAAAATGCTTGAGGCGAGTATTAAGCGCACAGATTCTATCATAATTTATAGCCTTTTAGAATCTTCTTGCCACCTTTTTAGTGTCGGAAATAATTTCGTGCAGTGCGCTTTGAATTGCTCATTGCTCATTCCCGCTTGTGCGCCATAGAGCGAACACATCTCTATATACTCTTGCAGTGAAACTTTATGGATAAACTCACCCATTTCATAGCAATATTTGCAATAATCCGCGCTTATGCTTCCGTTCTTTTCTAAGCCCATTTGTTCTTTGGAAGCAAGGGGCATACCGCAACTTTGACAGATTAGATTTTGCATTAAGAATCCTTTCGCATATACTCTGCGAGGAAGTGAAAAAACTCTTGGGAGATTTCAAAATGCCCTATGTCAATATGATTTTTTGACGCTACACCGATGAAGTAATGGGGCATATTGTTCCTTTTGGGTTGGGGTTATAGGTTTTTTTCAAAACTCCAAGTTTCAAGCACGAATTTTTCCAATTCTTCGTGTCTTGTATTAATCGCATCTTTATCCCATACACCTTTATTTACCACAAAATCCTTTATTTCTCTTTGTTGTATTAAAGGGGAATTTTCATAACTTGCAAGTTTATCTTTAAAAGGTTTATTGCCAATGGATATGTTATGTGGTTTGTTTATGAGTAACAAATTACCAATGCAATGCAGATAGTAATCATTGTAAAATTCCTCATCATATTCACAATATCCACTACTTAATTCTTCCCCATTTTCTGTTTGTGGTGCGATATGTTCTATCTCTGGAGTTTGTATCTCTTTTAATGAAAATTTATAGCCCTTAGTGTGTATGTCATCATTCCTTAAATAATTTTCATATCGCATAAGCAAATAAGGTGCTATCCTTATTTTTTGCTTCTTCTGTTCATAAATATTACATAAACCCCTCTTTATTTCTTCATCTCCCCAATACCAATTTCTGTCATTGCCAACACATATTTCTTTTAGCCCATCAACAAGGCTTTCAATGTTATTAAAATTTTTCAATACATTATCAAGTCTTGCAGCAAGATTTGCACTTGTTTTTACAATCTTATGGCGAACAATCATAATTTCTAAAGCTTTATAAACTTCCTCTAATTTCTCTTTATTGTCTCCGAATAAATGATAGGCTTTTAATACAAATGGGTAAGATTCATAAGAATCTAACATTAGCAAATAATCTTTATATACACTTTCCATTTTTTCAAATTCTTTAAAATTGATAAAGGCATTTTTAAGCTCTTTTACATAATTTTCAATCCAAGCAATTTTTTCACCATTACTTTTACTTTTATTTTCTGTGTCCTGCTTGTATTGTTTCTTATAATTTACATCATTGTCATTTTCTCTGTAATTAAAACCAAATTTAGAATAAGAAATATTGAAATAATTTAAAATGGAATCTTCATCAGCAATTTTTATGTCATTAATTAAACGATAAATTGTTTCAAAAATACTTGTTATTTCCTTAAGCCTCACCTCTGAATCTTCCTTATCACAATAAGTATAAATTTGATAAGCAAGATAAGATTTAAGCTTTTCCATATTTGTAAGTTTTTTGCCACGATTATTTTGCAACTCAAACATTAAAACAGAATCTTTTTTGTTAGCAAAAGGTATGCTTAAAATCTCGGCATTTTGCAAAGCTTGAAAAATATCTAAAATTTCCTTGTTTTCTTTGCTTTTTAAGGCTTTTATAAAAAATACTTTTGCTTTTTTGATACGCTCTTGTGAGGGAGTTTGTGGTTCGTGTTTTTTATCATCATTGTTGATAATCACATCTTTAAAATAGTCTCTATCGTATTCTACCGCTTGGAGCTTGGCTTTAGAGCGATTAATCAAATAATCCTCTTCTATATATTTTAGAAAATCCTCGTTGCTTATTTCATTGTCTAGTCGCTCATTTTTCGCTTTTTCTTTTAAAACATTACATAAAGCTCTTACAAAAATAATAATTGTAGTAATGCGTTGCTGTCCATCAATAATATCGTTTGTTTTGTCTCCACTTAATTTTTCAAGTAAAACATTGCCAAAGAAATAATGATTTTCTCCCTTTGTTGCTTCCTCTAAATCTGCTAAAAAGTCTTTCCATTGTTCCTCTTCCCAAGAATATGCTCTTTGATAAACAGGGATTATGTATTGTTTTTCTCCCTCAAAAAATTCTTTAATTGTTGTTTTGTTAGGCGTCATTTTCCTCTCCTTTTATTTTCTTTTATTCATTTCAACCCAGCATTTTATCAAAAAAAAATTGCAAATCATTAATGGGTAAATTTGTTATTTTGTGCCTTTAGCATTCCAAAAGAGGCAATCCACAGCACTAATCCCACACCAGCAGCACAAGCAAGAGCGATATAGGCATAAAAATATCCAAAATATTGCGCGATAAATCCTCCCAAACTCCCGCTTAGTGCTGCTCCTATGCCGCCAAAAGTCATTACACTTGCAAGAGCTGCGTTAATATGCCCACTTCCACGCAGCATTATTGCAACTAAAATGGGCAGAATCACACCTGTAATCCCCGCTCCAACGCCATCAAGAATCTGCGTAGCTATCATTCCAGCTAGATTCTCAAAATGTGCGGCTATGCCCCCACGCACGATAAGAGCGACAAAGCAGCTCCCCATAAGGACAAAATACACTTTAGAAAAATGCGGCGCGTTATTTGCACTTAAAAGTTTCATACACACAAGCGAGATGACAATCATCGTGCTTTGGGCGATGAGGATTGTCGCAGCTGCATACGCCCCGCTTGAATCAATGCCAAGCGTATGCGCTCTTTGACTAAGCAGGGGTAGCATATACGCATTGCTCAAATGAAAGCAAAACATCGCCCCACCTAAGATAAGCACCGATTTATCACTCAATGCCTCCCATAAGCCAATGCGTGTGTCGCCCTCTTGTCCCCTTGCGACTTTGTGATTAATGCTTTCTTTGCGAATAAAACTAAGAAATATAAGCGAAAAGATACCCATCGCAGCGGTAATAACAAAGATTGAGCCAATCCCATACCAAAGTGCAAATCCAAAGCTAAGCAATGCGCTAAAGGCTGTCCCTGCGTGTTTATAGGCTTCATTGAGGCTTACTTGTCTGCTATAATCTGCAAGTCCCACGATACCAAGTGTGAGGGCTGCAAATGCGGGAGCAAGGCACACTGCACATAGAGCCACGCTCATTTGAGCCAAAAGCGTAAAGCTAAAGTGGGGGTAAAAATAATTTGCCAAAGTCGCCAAAACGATAGCGCAGATACACAAGCCAATCAGGGACTTTTTGTGCGGTGTCTTGTCTATCAAAATCCCTAAAGGTATCCCAAAAATTAGCGCACAAAGCGAAGTAATCGTGGAAATTAGCCCGATTTGGGATTCCATAAAGTCGTGCTGCTGCAAAAACACACCCAAATAAGGACCCAAGCCATCACGCACATCGGCAACAAAGAAATTCAACCAAGCAAGCGTATGGTGCGGATTGATGCAATCCTCCTTAGTAGCCTAGAATCTTATTGATTTTGTTGATTGCATTTTGCTCCATTTCGGAGATGACTTGTTTCTCTGTGCTTCTTTCTTGAGCGATTTTAGATTCTTGTTGCACGATTTGGGCTAAAGTCGCATTGATTTTGCTTTCATCTCGTGCTGCTTTTGCCTCTTCTAAATTGATTTCTAAGATTTTTTTGTCTAATTCTAGGGCTTTGATTTTAGCTTTAAAAGATTCTCTTTTTTTATCAATTGCTTCTTGTTCTTTAAATTCTGCCTTTAGGGCTTGTTTTCGTTTTTCAAAACTTGCATTATTGAAAATTTCTGGCAAAATGCCTTTAATATGAGGCTTTGGAGCTTCGTGTGGTGGCGCGGGAGGTGCTGCAAAAAGTAGGGTGGATAAAGCAAGGGTAGATACCAAAGATAAGTTGATAATTTTCATCATTGCTCCTTCATTAATAAGTATAATATTTAATCGGCGCATTATAATATTTAAATGATAAACTAAGCTTAAATGGGCAAATGGTGAAGTCTAAACAACAATCTGCACGAAGCAAAAATGTGCATTATGCTTAGCTCATTGCACAATTTATTTGCAGATGTCTTTCAATTTTTACAAACTCCTTTGACAAAGGCTTTTATTTTTTCAAAATATGTAAAGATTCTAATAATGATTATTTTTGATAAATGTATTTATAATGATAATTTAAGAAATCCTCTCTACCATTAATAGGTAAATCTGTGATTATTTGTCCGTTGATAACATTTATTTTTTTCAAATATTCTCGTGTGCTCTTATCCATTTTACTTGAAAATAAAATTTCTTTGTCTTGTGTAAAAGTGATTAATCCAATACTTTTATCAAAAAGCTTATCAAATAATGGAGAAAGTAAAAATCCATTATAAACATTAAGCCTTTCTTGATTATTGCAAAATACCCAAGGTTTAATGTGTGAAGCGATTAAAAGTTTTTTATCTTTTATGTGGGTAATTGGACATTTTTTAAGTGTTTCTAACAAATTTCTTCTAAAATCTTGTTGTCCAATCCTTATATTTTGCATACTTTGGCTTTGAGTTATGTTTCTTGTTTCCAATTGATTATTAATATGGGAATCTAAAATGATTTGCAAATCTTTTTTGTTATTTTCTATATCATCAATAAAACTTTTAAGGGCATAGACACCATAAGCAATCCTTGTAATTTTCGGATTTCTTTGACATCTTTCTTGTATAGTATTATTTGGCGTTTTCCCTTTAACTTCATTTTTGTCTTTATAATTCAAATTTGTTCATATAAAAATTTTAATGAAGCGAATCCTCCATTTTTTAGCATTATATTTTCTATTGCATCATCATAAGTCATTTGCCAACCTTTTTAACGCTCATCACCTAAGCTTTCTTATTTTTATCAAATTCTACAATATATTTTTTTGCCAAAGCACTGCTTGCGCGACACCAACTTCCACCATTACCAAGTGCAAGTGCTTTGTAATCTCCCACAAACTCTTCCACACTTATCCACCTTGAGATACCATTTTCATTGGGCTTGGCAAGTTTTAAAAAAATCTCTGTTTTTGATTGTTTCACTTGAATAATCCTTAAAAAGCGTTTAAATATTATAACATAACAAATTTCAATTTTTTCAATTAACAGGCACTTAAGAAAGTGGCGAGACAGGGATTAATGAGTTTAACTATCCATACACAAATGACGAGATTCTGCGCCTAAACTTCATTCGCAGAATCACTCCAGCAAATAACAATGAAAAGCAATGAAATTATGGTATAATACAATAAATTTGAATATAAGGCAAGGAGCTTACAATGCAAAACCAAATGATTAATGTAACCTTTAGAATGGACAAAAAAGACAAGCAAGAGTTTGAGGCTGTAATCCACGCTTTGGGCTTAAATCTAAGCTCGGCTTTTAATATCTTTGCTAAAGCAGTGGTGCGCGAGAGTGGAATCCCTTTTGATTTAAAAGCGGAGATTCCTAATGAGCAAACAGCTCAAGCGATGAAGAATGTTATTAATGGCGAGAATATCGTAGAATACACTTTAGAGGAACTCATAGAAATTGCAAAACAAGCAAGGCTAGAAAATGTTGAATCTTAAGCAGGAAAAAAGATTTGTAAAAGATTTGCAAAAGCGTGGGTTAAACAATAGCGAACTTGCAAAATTTGCAAGGTATCTCTCTCTGCTTTGCGAGGGTAAAACATTACCACAAGAAGCGAACGACCACGCACTTAAAGGCGATTGGCTAGGCTTTAGAGAGTTTCATATCGGAGGCGATACACTTGTGATTTATAATATCCATAGAAGATATGCTCTATCTTACAAGGCTTGGCAGCCACTCCCAGCTTTTTAAATAAAGGGATTAATGTAGGTGGCACGAGTCTAGTAAAAAAGCGCATTTTGGATAAATTATTAAGCCAAACTTGCTATAATCGCACCTTTAGAATTTCAAAGATTCCACAAAGCAAGTTTTAGACAAGGGCAAAGAGGGGTAAATGGCAAAGAACAGCAATCTACACGAGGCAAAAGCAAATAAAAAAGATGAGTTTTATACGCAACTTAGCGATATAGAAAATGAACTCAAGCACTACAAAGCACATTTTAAAGACAAAATCGTGTTTTGCAACTGCGATGACCCAGAATATAGTAATTTTCATCGTTATTTTCGGCTTAATTTTATGGAGTTAGGGCTTAAAAAGCTCATTACTACGCATTATAAGGCAAATGGGAGTCCAAGTTATGCAAGTGTTTTGAGTCGTGAAATGGTGGAGAAAAGCAGGGAGTATATCACTCTTAGCATTTTTGATAAGAGTGTTGTGAGCGGCTTCGCCGCTCACAACACAACACAACACAACACAACACAACACAACACAACACAACACAACACAACACAACACAACACAACACAACACAACACAACACGCAGCCGCTAACGCATAAAAACGCCTTTATCAAAAACCCTAAACCTTTACCCTTAAAAGAAAATGGCGATTTTAGGAGTGAGGAATGTATTAAGTTTCTCAAGCAAAGCGATATTGTCGTAACCAACCCGCCTTTTTCGCTTTTCCGCGAGTATGTCGCCCAACTCATACAATATGATAAAAAATTTTTGATTATTGGGAATCTCCACGCGATAACTTATAAAGATTTCTTTCCCTATCTGAAAAATAATCAAATTTGGCAGGGCTATACCAATCCAAAACTTTTTATTGACGCAAATGCAGAAAACAAAGATTTTAAGCAGTTTGGTAATATTTGTTGGTATTCAAATTTAGATATTAAAAAGCGGCACGAGCTTTTAGAAACGATTTATTCCTATGCTAAAACTCCCGAGAAATACCCAAAGTATGATAATTACGATGTAATTAATATAAATAAAATAAATGAGATTCCGCTTGATTATGAGGGCGTTATGGGTGTGCCTATTACCTTTTTAGATAAACATAATCCTAAGCAGTTTGAGATTTTAGGGATAGCAAATTCGGCAAGATATATTGGGTATAAGTGTTTTACTTTTCTAAATGGACAAAAGATTTACAACAGAATCCTTATCCGCAGAATCCCTTCAGCATAGGACAATCAAAAGGAATTACAATCAAACCAAAGGAGTAAAAATGAAAATCACAGAGTGCAGAATCAAAGTTAGGGACTTAGTAGCAGGATACAGCAGAGATGAGGAGAGTGGAGAAGTTGTAGCTTATGGGGATTGCAAAAGTGAAGATTCTAAAGCAAGACTCAATATCCGCCCTAAATACCAAAGGGAGTTTGTGTATAAAGACAAGCAAAGAAATGCGGTGATTGAGACGATTTTCAAAGGATTTCCTTTAAATACAATGTATTGGGTGAGAAACACCGAATCTAATGCCGAGTATGAATATGAAGTGCTAGATGGGCAGCAAAGAACCATTAGCATTTGTGAGTATTATAAGGGTGATTTTTCGCTTAAAGAGCAGTATTTTCATACTTTGCCAGAGGACAGAAAAGAAACGTTTTTAAACTATGGGTTGATGATTTATGTATGCGAGGGAGAGGAAAGTGAGAAGCTAGAGTGGTTTAGGGTGATTAATATCGCAGGAGAGAGGCTCACAGAGCAAGAATTGCGTAATGCGATTTATGCGAGTGTGTGGCTAAGTGATGCCAAAAGGAGATTTAGCAAAACAAACTCTCTAGCGGAACAAAAGGGTGGAAAATACCTTAATGGCTCAAGTATAAGGCAGGAGTTTTTAGAATCTGCTCTTGCGTGGATAGTGGGCAAAAGGGAGGATAAGGCGATTTGTGAATATATGGCAAAGAGTGCGAAAGATTGCAAAAATGCTGATGAGCTATGGGGCTATTTTTGCGCAGTCATTGATTGGGTGGAGATGAAATTCCCAACATACCGCAAGGAGATGAAAGGTATAGAATGGGGGCTTTTGTATAATGAGTATAAAGATAAGCCTTTGGATAAAGAGGAGCTAGAAAAACGCGTAGCAGATCTTATGGCTGATGATGAGGTGCAAAAAAAGAGTGGCATTTACGCGTATGTGCTAAGTGGAGAGGAAAAACACCTCAATTTAAGGGCATTTGAAAAGGGCATAATTCGGGCAGTGTATGAGGCGCAAGGGGGCATTTGTCCGCATTGCAAAGAAACTTTTGCGATAGAGGAAATGGAGGCTGATCATATCAAGCCTTGGAGCAAGGGAGGTAAAAGCGTGAAAGAAAACTGCCAAATGCTCTGTCGCGAGTGTAATCGTAGGAAAAGTGATAAGTAAGCAAATAAATACAATCGGGCTTAAAATCATAGAATCTTTAAGTTTTACAAAAACTCCCTGATAAGTAGTTGCACAGAGAGAGCGAAGCATACACAGATAACAATCGGGCGGATAATCTTTGCTCCGTGCTTAAGTGCAAGGCGCACTCCCAAAGTCGCTCCGATGATTTGCCCTATACACATTAAAACGCCTAGAATCCATAGCACATTGCCCCCAAGCACAAAAAACAAAGTAGAGGCAATGTTGATACTAAAAACCACCCAACGCGAATGCGCTAAAGCCTTGCTAAGTCCATATCCGCCAATACTCACAAGTAGAGCCAAGACAAAAGAGCCAATCCCAATGCCCAAAAGCCCTCCATACAAGCTTGCCCCTGCCATAGAAGCAAATAAAAAGATTCTATGCGGTTTTTGCGCTCTATCCTCCTCACTGATATTTGGAGAGAGCAGGAAATACGCACCTACGATTATCATCACAAAAGGCAAGATTTTTGAAAGCAAGGCGACTTCTACACACTGCACCAAAATTGCGCCCAATGCTCCAAAGAGCATTGCGATTATCATCACTGCGCGGGATTCTCTCATATCTACTAAGCCTTGATAATAGTAATGTGCTGCGCTTGTAAATGAGCCAACACAGGCTTGAAGTTTATTTGTAGCTAGAGCTTGGAGAGGGTTTAATCCACTCACAAGGAGCAAGGGCATCGTTATCATTCCCGCCCCGCCAGAGAGTGAGCCTACAAGCCCACCTACAACAGAGGCTACAAAAAAGAGCGCGTAGAAAGCAGGGCTTATACCCTCAAATGTGGGTGTTGTGAGTAAGTCAAGCCAATCACTCATATCTTGCCTTTTGTTGTGATAAGCTTGATTATAACAATTAAGGATTAATCGTTCTCGCTTCAATGAGGGGAGGGAGGATAAGCATAAGATTACGCAAATCAACGCTAAAAAAACTATCTACATCACACAAGTTAATACCAATACCTATTCCTCCGGGTAATCGCGGATTAAAAAAAGTTGTAATACATTCATTTTTATCTAATACGAAAGAACGAATCTGCACAGCAGCAGTCGTTGTAGGGATAATGGTAAAGAGGGTTTGAAAATTTTTGTTTTTTAAATCCTCTTCACACGAAATAAGCCCAAAAAAACCACTTTCTTCAATACCTAGACAGAGTTTTGGGTTATCTGTATTGACAAACTGCACAGCTCCTAAGTTAAACTTGTCAAAAGGGTCGCTTTTGCGAATCTCCTCATCAAGCACGATTTGTTTGAGATTCCAATTTGGGTGTCTATAATCTGGAGCAAGTAAATCTCCTGATAAAGCACTTCTTAGAGAAAATGGTGCTGTAAAATCAGGTAAGTCTTCGGGATTGCCACCATATACAAAGCTTGAGATAAATGCAAACAATAGAATAATTTTTTTCATTTTTACCTCCTAAAAGCGTCCAAAATGCACAGGAAAATGGTCAGATGAAAGGTGAGTGCGTATGCTCGCGGCAATGAGCAGGGCTGTGATTTGTGGCAAACTTATTGCGGAGCGACTTTCACTTGACCTACCAACTACTGCATAATCAAGTGTCCTGCTCGCACCTCTAGCACCAAAATGTGTCGCAGCATTTGGTGCTACAATGTGGATATGATTCGTAATTCTTGTATCAAGTCCCGCTTGTAAAAGAGCTGGGTCGCGATTGAAATCTCCTGCGATGAGCCAATTAATTTGTGGCATATTGATAAAAACATCGTGCACTGCTGTAACCATAGCAGGTGCATCGCCACCACCACTTGCTAGAGCGTGAATATTAAAAAATACATCATTGCCGATACGAATACCAAGACTTGGGCGTGATACCTCTCTAGCAACTATATTTTGATGCAACACAAAGACTTCATCAGCCCTCCTATCGGAAACTATCGCAAGATTTACTCTTCTTGCCCCGACATCAAGAGGAGCATAGTAGATATATACTGAATTTGGTCTAGAGCGAGTCCCAAGTTCCCAAATAAATTCCTCCACAGGTGTGCCGCCGGGCTGAACCATTCTGCCTGTTCTCCTAGCGCTTGCAGGGATAGCACCCGCTTCTTGCACCATAAGGATATTTGCGGGATTATCGCCTGTGATGAGTTGCCGCACACTTACATTCCATTTGTTTTCTGCATTTGCTGAAGCACCTTGTAAATTCCAAGTGCTCACTCTATAATCCTCAATATTAGCGAATGCAAAGCTAAAGATTGTTAAAAAGCATAATAAGATTCTCATTTTAATCCCTCCGCTGAGTCAATTACAAAAAGAGGTTTTGCTGCGTTTATGATAGGAGTGATATACCATTGTTGGTCAAGAGTAGGCGTATTTATCGCACATTTTGTGAGATAAATACTATAATATGTCGTAGTTCGCACAAGTGGGGTTTGTAAGCAAGTTTTTGCGCTCACACTTTGAATCTGTATGGCTTGATTGTCAAAAAAGTTAAGATTCCATAATTGTGGTGGATATTTGCTATCGCACACTTCGTGAATCACACCATTTTTATAGGCTTGGAGACAAGTGCCTTTTTCTTCGTTTTTAATCATTACTTGTCCATTTGGCAAACTAATAATGCGCCAAAATGCTGCTTCACCAAACTCGCGTGCATCAAGAGGTGTATATCCCCATATCCAATTTCCCGGGTTTAACGCCCAAAGTGTTAAAATGCCTCCTGATGAGGACATAATAGAGAGAGGATTAGAAGCATTTTTGTCTATTTTCGGTGCATTTTCATTAGAGCTTGTTAAGGGGATTTTTGTTTTTTGCATTTGCGCTTGCATTAACATTTTTCTTGATTTTTCGCCCGGTATTTGGTGATTTGGTGGTGGCATTGGGGTTAGCCCTATGCCTAAATCTTTTTCATTTATAGGCGAAGTTTTAGGCTGATGAACTTTTGGCTTTGACGAACACGCCACGAACAAAAGAGTTATGAAGAGGAAAATTAAATATCTCATTTTATAGCCTTTGTTTTATCATAAATTGATTGAATAATATTGCAAATTTATCAAAGTGTTTATACATAATCTTAAGAATATTCAAATGTTATGTATCCTAACATACGCTTATTATTAATTAAATCTTAAGGTTTGCTCTCCTTATGTTGATGTATTTTGAACTACCTAGATTTGGATAATCTGCTCTTTTGGTAAAATTGCTTTATTCAAAATCCCTACATAGTATATAAAAACTATTAACAATTAAGAATCTTTAATCAATACTTATTGGCAAGATTTTGTAGGGCAAGATGAGTAAAAGAGTATAACAAGTGTGTTTTGCTCCATTTCATACATTTGCCACTTTCTTAGATTCTGCAATATTCACCTTATTTTGTCCTGCCTTAAGCTCCCCATATTCGCATTTGTTCTCCTTAACTTTATTAATTCTTGCAATAGAAGATGTGTTTATGTCCTTTTGGATTCTAATAGCTTCTTTGCCTCTTAAACTTTTCATAGTTCCACCTTTATATTAAATTTATCAAAAGAAATTATTTTTTGTGTAATAGTCCATATTTTCCAAAAGCCTTAAATCATTCATTTTATTTTTGAATATTGCAGCATTTTTCTCTAATTCTTTTTTCCTATCCATTGATATTTTTATAAATTCGCTTTCTCTTTCTATGCCGATAAACTTTCTGCCCAAAAGATTAGCGGCTATTCCTGTGGTAGAGCTTCCACTAAAAGGATCGCAAATGAGAGAATCTTCATCACTTGCCATTAAAAGCAATCGCACGAGTAGTGCTAGAGGCTTTTGAGTGGGGTGCTTACCATTGACCTTTTCCCAAGGCGCAATAGCAGGGAAGCTCCACACATCACGCATTTGTTTGTTGCCATTTAGCTTTTTTAGAATCTCATAATTAAAAATGTGCTTATGCTTTTGGCTTTTTCTTGCCCAAATAATTTGCTCTGTTGAATGCGTCAAATAACGACAGCTAAAGTTTGGAGGAGGATTTGTCTTTTGCCAAGTGATGAGATTTAAAATCTTAAAATCAAGTTTTTGCAAAATGCGTCCCAAAGAAAAAATATTATGATAAGTTCCGCTAATTAAAATACTTCCTGTATTTTTTAAAGCTTTTTTTGCATTGCTTATCCATTGTAAATTAAACTCATCAATATCGTTAATACTCTCTTCTTTATCCCAATCCCCTTTATTGACACTTACAATTTTTCCACTTTGTATGCTTAAGCCATCGTTTGAAAGAAAATAAGGTGGATCGGCAAAAATAAGATCAAATGTGTTTTCAAATTGAGGTAAAATCTCATTACAATCTCCTTGATAAAGGGTGAAAAAAGAATCTGTACTTGTAAAAGTAGGCTTGAGTGTATGAAATTTAGCAGTCATCAAAAACTAGACCACTTTCTTGCAAGTGATTAAACAACATACTTCTACCAGACCAATTCCAATATGTAACATCTTGTTCAATAAATAACCACTTAATACAACATAAAATAACAGCAATAGGTATTGCTTCGCCATCATAATTTACAAAAGGCGATAAATCTTGTACCTCTTTTGCAATATTAAAGTTTTCACATAGAAAAATCCTCTTTATCAGTTCTTGAATTTTACTGTATTCTCTAGCAAAAGATTGTTTATATATCATTAATATATAAACAATATCTTTATGGGAAGGATTTCTGTGCCTTCTACTATCATTTAGTTTAAAATACATATTTTCAACATTAACAATAAAGTCAAAGCCTTTATTAAGTGGTGCAGGTCTCTGTAAATAAATAACATATTGTTCTATGCGTTCAACTATGTATTTATAGGTTGATTTACCTTCATCAAAATCCCAACCAGATTTCTCTTGCAAAAATAGACAAACTAATTCTTTTCTTATTTCTTCTCGTGTGTTGGCTTTTAGACTATACTCTATTTCTAACATACAATTTCTCCTCTAAGTTATAAAATATCTTTATATCAACTAATTGCTTAAGTTTTGCAAAAAAATAATCATATTCCTACTCCCACTCAATCGTGCCCGGGGGCTTAGAAGTGATGTCATAGACGACACGATTAATGCCCTCTACTTCGTTGATGATTCTATTGCTTACATTCTCCAAAAAATCGTGAGGCAAATGCGCAAAAGTCGCTGTCATTCCGTCCAACGCCTCCACAGCTCGCACACAAATCGTATTATCATAAGTGCGATTATCGCCCATTACGCCTACACTTCGCACATTGAGTAGCACACAAAATGCTTGCCACACCTTGTCATAAAGCCCCGCTTTGTGCAACTCGTCTATAAAGATAGAATCCGCCTCGCGCAGCAAATCCAAATCCGCCTTATTCACCTCGCCCATAATGCGAATAGCAAGTCCGGGTCCCGGAAAGGGGTGGCGCATTAGCATAGATTCGGGCATTCCAAGCTCACTGCCTAGCTCCCTTACTTCATCTTTAAAAAGCTCCCTTAAAGGCTCAATCAGCTCAAACTTCATCCATTCAGGCAACCCACCGACATTGTGATGGGACTTTATCGTCTTAGAGGGACCCTTGACACTCACAGATTCTATCACATCGGGGTAAAGTGTGCCTTGTGCAAGGAACTTTATCTCGCCCTTTGCATTGTGCTTTTTCGCCTCTTTTTCAAACACTTCAATGAAAGTCTCGCCGATGATTTTACGCTTCCTCTCTGGGTCAATCACACCTCTAAGCCGCTTTAAAAATAACTCACTTGCATCTGCAGTAATCAAAGGCACTTTTAAGTTTTCTCTAAACATTTTCTCCACTGCCTCTCTCTCGCCTTTGCGTAAAAGCCCGGTATCCACAAACACAGGGATAAGATTCTCCCCTATGGCGCGATAGAGCAAGGCTGCAACGACACTAGAATCAACCCCACCACTCACCGCACACAACACTTTGCTTGGTGTCTCTTTGCCACTTTTTGCGGAGTCTGCCCTCTCAACTTCGGTCATTACCCTTGAGGTAACTCCCTCGTTGAGAGCTTGACAACCACAAAAATTGTCTAAAGATACTTCCAAGCCAGAATGCCTTTCTTGATTTTTTGCAGAATATTTTAAAAATCTTTCCTCCTTAGAATCTTTAGTTTTTGTTCTCGCTTTATCTTGGCATTCTAAGATTGTGTGTGAATTTTTGGTGTTGTGCGAGGTAAGCGAATGAGGCGTATTAGACATACTCCGCAGTGAAGCGTCCGAAGCACTCGCCAAAAAGTCGCCACAAACTGAATGCCTCCTAAAGCACGAGGTGAGATGGTCATTGACAATCCCAATCGCCTGCATATACGCATATATAGTCGTGCTGCCCACAAACTTAAACCCACGCTTTTTCAAATCTTTGGCTATTGTATCAGATAGTGGCGTGGAAGCGGGTAACTCCGCAATGCTAGCAAAGGTATTGATAATAGGCTTACCACCCACAAAACCCCAAATATACTTATCAAAGCTCCCAAACTCCCTTTGCACCGCCATAAACGCCTTAGCATTGATAATCGCAGATTCTATTTTGGCACGATTTCTGATAATGCCGCTATCCTGCATTAACGCATTGATTTTGCGCTCATCATAGGTGGCGATTTTATGATAATCAAAGTCATCAAATGCCGCTCTAAATCTCTCGCGCTTCTTTAAAATCGTAATCCAAGAAAGCCCCGCTTGAAAGCCCTCTAGCAAAAGAAACTCAAAAAGCTTCCTCTCATCGTGCAATGGCACTCCCCACTCTGTATCGTGGTAGTCCTCATAGAGTTTGCGCGCCGATTTGTCTTTATCTGTCGCCCACGCACAACGCACCCTCTCATTCTCTCCTTGCGCTCTTAAAGATTGACGCAAATCCTCATTTTTAATACTTAGGGGGATAAGCTCGGGTGAAAACACACCTACGCTTCCCGCAGGGATAGGCTTTGCCTTTGTCCTTTGAAATCCTAAATGTTGATAAAAGCCTAAAGCCCACTCAATACTTGCAACTCTTATTGTCTTAAATGCGTTCAAATGCCGTTCAAATACCTCTTTGATTAACGCCTTGCCCACACCTTTTTTAAAGGCTTGTGGAGCGACAAAGAGCATTGTGATTTCATTTTTCTCCACTGCGATAAATCCTAGCCAAATGTTGCCTTTGTGGGCGATGAGCAAGTTTTTAGATTCTAAAATATCCCCTTTGATTCCCTCTCTCATACTAGAAATCTCATTTTCACTCAAATCTGTATGTGTAGCCCTTGCGCCTTCCTCCCAAACACCCACAAGACGCTGAATCACTTGTGCTTTCCCTACTTGTTTAAAAGCTTCTTTGATAGTAAGAAAGGCTACCTTGCTACTAGATTCTATAATCTCGCTTCCATAGACGATTTGGCGCAGTTTTGCGATTTCAGATTCTGCGAAGTTACGCATATTCCAGCTTGTATTTGCCTCGCAAATGTCAATGGCAAAATTTTGCAACATCTGCCCCCCACATTCGCTATGCACGACTTCAGGGTGAAATTGCAGGGCATAAATCTTACGCTTGGAATCTGCAATCGCACAATAATGCGTGTTGCCTGACTTTGCAAGTTCTTTGAATCCTTGCGGGATAGATTCTACCTTGTCCGCGTGGCTCATCCACACGATAGAACCTTGCTTCACGCCTTTAAAAAGGATATTTGCTTGGAAGACAACAGGATTTTCAAGTGCAAACACTAACTCTTTATGCGTGGTAATCGCGCTATTTACGCCAACACAAGTTGCTCCAAGCTTAGAAGCGATTTTTTGCGAGGCAAGATTGTCTTTTTTGATAAGACAATACACCTGCTCTAGCCCCAAAGTCTCAAAGGCATACTTCGCACACGCCCTCGCTGCCTCAATCCCATAGCCCCTGCCCCAAAAATCGCGGTGCAAAAGATAGCCAATTTCTACGATTTGCTCACCTTTTCTTTTGCTTTTTTGCACCTTTTTACCTAAAGGCTCAAGGCAAATGTGTTCATAGTTTAGCCCTGCATTGCCGATAATTGTGCCGCTTTGCTTCTCTACAATCGCCCAAATACCAAAGCCATATTTTTGATAATGATTGAGCTGTTTCTCTAGCCATTCTTGGCTCTGCTTTTTGCTAAAGCTCCCTCCCCACGCATACATTGTCTCTTTATCACTTAAGATTCTATGTAATTGCGCAAAATCCGCCTGTGTGTAAGGACGCAAAAGTAACCGCTCACTCTCGCATATCGCCTTGTGTGAATGCGTTGCGAATTTCTCCAAAAATACTGCCTTTATTGGAAAATCCTCTAACTGCTCCCTCTTATATTCCACAAAACCTAGCTTTTGATAAAGGGCAAGATTTTCAAGGCTTTTTTCGCTTGTAAAAAGTTCATATCGCTTCGCAGGAAGTGTAGCACACAGAGACTCAATGAGCGCACTTCCAATGCCTTTATGCCGATAAAGACTATCCACGCACAGCTTGTTAAGATAAGTCGTGCCTTGCTTTGTATATCCCCGCACAGAGCCGATAATTGCGCCATTTTTAAGGGTGCATTTTAAAAAAGTGTGCGTTTGAAATTCTTTTTGAATACTCTTTAAATCCTGTGTGAGTGGCAGAATATCCATTTTGCCCACCCGCTTTGCCTCATCAGCAAAGGCGGCTTTTTGCAAGCGCAAAATCGCCTCTAAATCTCGCTTACTTGCGGGAGTAATCGTATAATGCAGAGATTCTAAAGCGATTTGCAACCTCTCTTTGCCCACTTCCAAATGCACGATAGGAAATGCGCGTCCTTTAGAATCCTTTGCACTTCTGCCCCTCTTTTCAAAGCCTAGATATTGATAAAAGCTCAAGCCTTGCGTGTTTTGCTCGTTGCAATTTACTTGAATGCGCTTATAATCTTTCAAATACCGATTCATCGCCTCTTTGATGAGTGCCTTGCCCACACCTTTTTTAAAGGCTTTTGGAGCGACAAAGAGCATTTCAATGCAATCTTTCTCCACGCCGATAAAGCCCAAAAAATCCTCTTTATCCTTTGCAGTGATGATATTTTGAGAGCTTTGCAGTGTGGATTTCACTTCTAGCCTTATCTCTGCGATGTGCTTGTCGTTTAAAAAGTAATGGCTCGCACGCACAGAATCTTCCCACAAATCTAGCAATGCTTCTAGCATTTGAGGGAATTTGCGATGATTGAAAATGTCAAAGGAAAGCGCGATTTGGGGTTGTTCAGATTGCAATGATTGAGATTCTGTGTATTGGGTGCTTTGAGAGTGCTTAGAATCCCTACAATCTGCTTGAAAGTCCAAAATCTCTAGCATCGCCTTGCCAAACTCTTGTGCGTCTGCACGAATGACTTTGCCCCCGAAATGCTGTGCGATAAGCTGCATACCATAGCAGATTCCAAGAATAGGAATCCCAAGTGTGAAAATTGCATTATCGGGCTTGTAGGCGTCTTTTTCATACACGCTCGCAGGTCCGCCACTTAGGATAATCCCCTTAGGATTTTTTGCCTTTATAGAATCTAACTTTTCAAAATAAGGCACAATCTCGGTATAAACTCCCGCTTCACGCAAACGCCGCGCGATAAGCTGCGTGTATTGAGAGCCAAAATCTAGCACTAAAATTTGGACATTATTTGTATTCATTGCTTCTCCTTAATCACCCTTAAAATTTCTAATACATCGTAATTATGATTCTTGCTTAAAATGCTAAAAATTTTAAAACATTCAAGCAAAAATGACTTATGTCTAGTATCTAATGACAAAATTCCATATTCTTTGGTTTCTGCTACTTTGCCTAAAAGTGGTGGTATAAATTTTACTTTTTCCACACAATATGCCCATTGATATTATGTTTCTCATAAACTTTTAACACCTCTTCTAAAAATTCTATAAGTTCTGTTTGATTAGATTCTTTGGCACTTTCTAGCATTTGGATAAACATTTTCTTTCCTGTTTCGGTTTGTTTTAGATTCTTTTTCAAGAAATTGTGCCTTGAGCATAGCGTTTGCCCATTTTCTAAAGTCGCTTTCCCTCCCAAATCTTTTGGCTTAATATGGTCAATATGTAGCTCAACGCCCTCTCTTTTCCCCATACCGCAGATGACACATTTATAATTATCTCGCTCTAAAATTTGTTTTTTAAGGCTTGTGCTAAAATCCTCCAAATCCTCTCTTAAATTCACAAAATCAGGGTCATAACGATAAATTCCTTTTGAAATTTTTTGTAAATATCCTTTTTGATGTAAGTTTCTAATCCCCCTATCAGGGTCTCTAAAGACTTTTCCTGTGCGCATTTGCCACTGCTTTACCACCCAATCCACAACTTCAGGGTGAGCAATATCTCTCTTTGGATTTGCCTTAAAAAATTCCATTATCAAATCAAGCTGACTGCCCTGCTTTTCATCACTCATCAAACAACCCCTTCTCTTTTTTAATTACTTCTAAAAAGCGGTTTTTTGCTAGTTCGCAATAGGTAGAATCTAGTTCAATACCTACAAACTGACGCTTATTAAGATAAGATTCTATCATTGTTGTGCCACTTCCGCTAAAAGGGTCGCATACTACATCACCCACAAAAGAAAAAAGCTTAATGCAACGTCTAGGTAACTCTCTAGGAAAAGGTGCGGGGTGTCCAATACGCTTTTTAGATTCTCCATTGAATGTCCATAGCCCATTTGTCCAATCCATAAACTCTTGCTTTTGTATGTCGCTTTGTCCTTTGTGCTTTTTCTTCCATTCGCCCTTATATAGCACAAGGATAAGTTCCACAGGAGCAATCACATAAGGCGCAGAGGCACTAAGCCAACTCCCCCACGCAGTGCGCCTTGAAATATTCCCCTCATTCCAAATGATTGTGCTATGATATTTCCAACCTACCTTTTTGGCAATTTGTGTTAAATCTGCCCCTACACTTTGCTGCCCACCTTTGTTTTTATCCAAAGGAATATTTAAACAGAATCTTGCTTCCTCTTTCGCCCAAAAATAGCAGTTTTTTAACCAAATTTTGCAAAACTCTAAGTATTCTTTATAATCATTAGAATCTGCGTTAGAGTTGTATTCTATGCCCACATTATAAGGTGGAGAAGTGATGATTAAATCAAGGGTTTTGGGTTTTAAAAGTTTTTTATGCAAAATAGAATCTTGGTATAATATGATGTTGTTGTAGTCAAATGCAATACTATTTGCCTTTTGATTATTGATAGGCATATTATTAGCACTTATTGTCATCTAACTCCCTTGTTTTTGATAAGAGAAGTTTTAATTTGTGCTTGTAGCACTTTCTTCTCTTAATTATTTTCTTTATTTGACCTAGCTTTTATCTATGCAAAATAGAATAGATTGAAGTATGTTTTCAAAACCACCCTCATCATATTTATTATATCTTCTCATTTTTTCCAAATCATCATCATTGTAATTTAAAGTTTGCGAATCCTGATCATATTGTCCTTGCAATTTTCGTAGCAATTCTTGATAACCGCCATTCCCATTTACAGGTTTAGATAAATAACTTATTGCTTTTTGATTAAGCTTAACACTATACATAAATAACTCCTTTTATTATACTATTATTAGAATTAGCATTTTAACATTTTATATTTAACTTACACAAATTCTGCCTTTTTCCAACCTCTCAATCCGCATAATGCTCCCCTAACAAATCTTTGAAATACTGCATTATATTCTCACTTAGAATCTTGCTTTCACTTGCTTGAATAAAATCAGATTCTAAAGCCCTAAAAGCCTCATAGTCAATCATCACATCGCAATTTCCAAAATAATAGGGAATGTGTTTGATGATTTGCTTAAACACATCAACATAGCAATAAAGGCTATATTTTTCGCGCGTAACATACACTGCATTCGTGCAATCTTTGGTAATAAAAGTCTTTGAACGGCGTAGGGCATTTATATCTCGTAGCGTGTAAAACATCGCCACTTTGTGTCCTGAATCCACACGATTTTTATTTGGATATTTATCAATATATTTAGTGATAAAGTCAAAACTTTTAAGCCTAAATTCCTTGCCCTCACAAGTTTTAAAAGAAAAATCACAAATAAAATCATAATCCATTCCTTGATTGTCTCTTTTATACAAGGCAATGAGGATAGGAAAAAATCCCAGCGATTTAGGGCAAAAGATTTGTGAGCTAATGATGAGAGAATCTGTCAAGCGGTAGTTTTGAGCGAAGTTTTTTAAAGATTTGAAATTTGATTCCTTAATCACATAAGAAAGCGGGTGAAGCACACAGATATAATCCGCCTTTAATGTATCAAAGGAGCGCAAAAAGCTAATGCCTATATCACGCGCCTTGAGTGTGGAATCTATTTCAAAAAAATCACTATTTTTAAGGTGGTGTTGCACAATAGAGGTTTTATCATTATAAGGTGGATTGCCTATAATAACGAGTTTAGAAGATTCTAAAATATTAAATTTTTCTCTTGAAACATTCTGTAATGAGTTTGTATGGAGGAATAAAGGTGCAATAGCACAATCTTTAAAGTTTTTTTGTGCCTGTTGTAAGGCTTGTTTATCAATATCTGCACCGATAATTTGTGTAAATTGTGTGCTTTGGAATCTTTGTGGAATCTCCAAAAAACTCCCATACCCACACGAACTATCAAGCAAAACATAATCTTTGCTTTGTGGCAGGGAATCCAAAAGCATTTGATACACAAGGCACACGATAGAATCGGGCGTGTAAAAACTCCCTTGAAAAATGGTTTGGATTCTATCCAAGTGCGCTTGAATGCTCAATTTGCTTCCCTTATGTGTGTTTTAATCTCTAGTGCAATCTTAACCAAAACTCGCTTTAAGAAACATTGGAAAATAGAGCATAGAGCTAAAGCCTCCAAATATAGAGTGCGAGAATCTTGTGTAAAAACATTGCGGATTTAAGAAATCAAATTTTGCACAACAGAATATAAAGCAAAGCCACACAAAAAACGCAAAAAGATTGTAGAAATGTCGCTTTATTCTCATTTAAACTTTTTCATCTGCTCTATTGTTAGCGTATCTAGCCTATCATTGCGATTTTGCAAATCCTGCACGATTTGCTCCCAATCCTCTTGTTTAAGATTTTGTCCAAATTTCGCTTTGGCACTTAAAGATTCCACAAAGATTTTCCCTACAAATACACCCTTTTCTTTGCCGATAAATTGCCCACTCTCCATATCCATTGTTTGATTATTTGGTTCATACTTTTGCACAAGGCGCGTTAAAATATGTTTTTTCTCCTCTAAATCCTCCACGACACAAAATTGCCCCTCTACAAAGACAGAAAAGAAAAATTGCGTGGGAATCATCGTGTGATGCAAAAAGTGTGAGGGGATATAGGAATAAGGCTTTGCCGCACTAAAGGCGACTTTGGGATTGTGTTTTAAAAGTTCATATTTGCGCCCAGCCTTTGCCCCGTGCAGATAAATTTTAGAATCCTCATAGCAAAAGCTAAGCGGCACAGCATAAGGGATACTATCAGGTATCACAAGCGTGCCAAAGATGATTTGGTTTAAAAACTTGCCGATTATTTGGGTGTCTTTAAAGTCAAAATCTTTGCGCCGCATTGCTTTTCCTTAAGAGGTCTTTGAGTTTTTAAATTCTAACATAATTTTTGTTTTGGCACAAACAGCATTGTCTAAACACATACTCTCTTAATGCCCTCTCTTATAATCCTCTCCCCAAGATTCTAAAGCCTCCAATATAGAATCTAAACTCTGCCCAAGTGGAGTGAGGCTGTATTCCACGCGTGGAGGCACTTGTGCATAGACTTTTCTTTTGAGCAACTTTGCTTCCTCTAATTCGCGCAAGTTTTGGGTTAAAACCTTTTGCGAAATACTCTGATTTCTTGTCGCACCCACAGATGTTTTCAGCTCACCAAATCGCTTTGTGCCATCTAGTAAATCACGGATAATGATGATTTTCCATTTGTTACCAATGAGATTGAGTGTCGTCTCAATCGGACAAGCTGAAATATATGCGTTCATTTTGCACCTCTTTTCTCTCTAAATTTCAATGCAAGATTCTAAATTTTCAAAAATTATAGTATAACTAAATCCCAAAATTACATAATAGTATCAAAATAGATATTATATATTAAAAAAGTGCTTACTTGATTATAAATACTAAGTTTTATAAAATACCAAAGTAAATTTAATACCTAAAGGAGAGAAAATGAAAAAGACTTTGTTGCTTCAGGCGCAATACAATGAGTTTGCAAATACAAATATGTTTGCCACCTTTAAGAAATGCCCAAAGGAAGTGTTGTATAAGGATTGTGGGTTGCATTATGGGAGTATAATGCAAACTGCGGAGCATATCCTCTGTGGTGATATTGGCATTGTTTTGGGGCATTTTGGTGCGTTTGCGTCCAAAAAGTTAGAGAACATAGAGGAGATTTTCGCCTCTGTAACATCTGAACATAAATTGCAAAGCACAATTTATGAGGATATGGTAGCATTTGAGGCATTGCGAAATAAAGTAGATAGCAAAATTATTGCGCTTATAGAATCCATTGAGGATTTTGAAAGCATTGCCACGCTTAGCTTTCCGAATGTGGAGTTTCAAAAATCTCGTGGATTCTTTATCCTTGCACTCTTAAACCACGCGACACATCATCGCGGACAAATCGCTGGTGCGCTAGATATGCTCAAAATTGAAAATGATTTTAATGGAATGCTAGGAATGTAGTAAATTAACCTCAGCTTATTTGCGTATGATACATTTGGATTCTAGCTCAAATAGGCTAATCCGCTTTTAGGATTTATAATTTTGTAACATTTCTTCATCTTATCATTTTTCTGCAATGATAGAATTAATTTTAATTAAAGATTCAATGCTACGCTCAACTTGATTGAACAATATTTATATAAAAGGTGGATTGATGAAAGAATTAACAAAAATGCAAAAAATTCGCTCTATCATTGCTGCAAGCAGTGGGAATTTAGTAGAATGGTTTGATTTTTATATTTATGCTTTTAGCGCTATTTATTTTGCTCACTCTTTTTCGCATTCTGATAATGAAATAGTCCAACAAATCAGTGCTTTTGGTGTGTTTGCAGCTGGATTTCTTATGCGTCCTATTGGTAGCTGGATTTTTGGTTCTTTGGCAGATAAAGTTGGGCGAAAAAAATCTATGGTAACTTCTGTTATTTTAATGGCTTTGGGTTCTTTTATTATTGCTGCTTTGCCAAGTAAGGAGAGTGTGGGCGATGTTGCTATTTTTTTACTTCTTGTGGCAAGACTCATTCAGGGTTTAAGTGTAGGAGGTGAGTATGGCATTGCCGCGACTTATTTGTCAGAGCTTGCAAGCAAGGGTAAAAGAGGATTCTATTCGTCTTTTCAATATGTAACTCTTATCGGGGGACAACTTTTGGCTGTGGCAAGCATTAGCATAATGCTTTTATTTTTTAGCGAAGAGGAAATGAAAGATTATGCTTGGCGGATTCTTTTTGTTGTTGGTGGAATTTTGGCGTTAGGTTCTTTGTTTGTTCGTAATATTATGAATGAAAGTGCAACTAAACTCCACGAACATAGTGATAGAGGAACACTAAAAACACTTTTGTCTTTCTCTTGGAAGCCTTTTTTGCTTGTTGTTGGCATTACAGCAGGTGGTTCATTGGCTTTCTACACTATAACAACCTATACAAAAACTTTTATTATGAATGCACACTTAATAGATAATACTTTATCAAACAATATATATCTCATAGCTCTATTTGTTTTAATGATAATTCAGCCTTTGTTTGGCTTACTGGGTGATAAAATTGGACACAAAAATTCCATACTTATTTTTTCGGTATTAGGATTTTTGGGAATTTATCCTATTTTTGCAGCCTTAAAAGTAAGTGCGAATCCTTATGTTGTTTTGACTTTAGTTCTAGCCTTGTTTGTTATATTGAGTTTTTATACTTCAGTAGCAGGGATTTTCAAAGCAAAACTTTTCCCTGAACATATAAGAGCACTTGGAACAGGACTTGGATATGCAATACCTAATGCGATTTTTGGTGGTTCTGCACCTTTTGTGGCTCTTTGGTTTAAAAATGCTGGGTGTGAAAATGGCTTTTTTATTTATGTCGCCATATTAATGGTTGTAGTGCTTTTGATTGCATTTTGTTTGCCCAAACAATCAGAGCTTGAGTAATATAGATTTTAAAGTGAGCAATTTGTCTAATGAGTAGATTCTACTACTTTTTGTCAATGAGGTATTTATTGTTGTTTGGCATTATTTACATTTTTTATGTTAAAGTCGTTTATTGTATATTTTACGCAAGGGTTAAATGTGATTGAATTAAAAAATGTAAATAAATTTTATGGGCAGCACCAAGTGTTAAAAGATATTAATTTAGGTATAAAAGATGGCGAAAAGCTTGTTATCATTGGACCTAGTGGGAGTGGTAAGAGCACGACTATTCGGTGTATGAATGGGCTTGAAGAGGTGAGCTCTGGTGAAGTCATTGTGGAGGGCATTACGCTTAATCACAAAACAAAAACGAAAATTTGTAGAGAATATTGCGCAATGGTATTTCAGCATTTTAATCTCTACCCACATTTAAATGTGCTTGAGAATCTCACGCTTGCGCCTATTAAATTACGAGGCAAAAGTAAAAAAGAGGCTCAAGAATTAGCCTATAAATATTTAGAGGTTGTGGGACTTGTAGATAAGGCAAAGGTTTATCCTGCTACACTAAGTGGAGGGCAGCAGCAGCGCGTAGCGATTGCACGAAGTCTTTGCACCCAAAAGCCCTACATTCTTTTTGATGAACCTACTTCTGCGCTTGATCCTGAAACGATACAAGAGGTTTTAGATGTTATGCGCGAAATCTCACATCAGAGCAATACGACAATGGTTGTTGTAACGCACGAGATGGGATTTGCAAGAGAAGTTGCTGATAGAATCATCTTTATGGAAGATGGTGCTATTGTGGAAGAAAGTGTGCCTAAGGAGTTTTTTGCCTCTCCAAAGACAGAACGAGCAAAAGCTTTTTTAGGAAAAATTTTAAGCCATTAAGTTGCATTAAATGATAAGGAGAAATGATGAAAAGTTTTGCAAATATGAAAAGATTAACCAAAGTGGTGGGATTATTTTTGTTTTTAGCTATGTTTGTCGCACAAGCAAATGCAGGTATGTTAGAAAATATTAAGAAAAAGGGTGAACTTGTGGTGGGTGTCAAAAATGATGTCCCGCAATTTGCTTTACTTGAACAAAAAACAAAAGAAATTAAGGGTTTTGAAGTTGATGTTGCAAAACTTCTAGCAAAGAGCATTTTGGGCAATGAAAACAAGCTCAAACTTGTTGCCGTGAATGCTAAAACACGAGGACCATTGCTTGATAATGGAAGTGTTGATGTTGTGATTGCGACTTTTACCATTACGCCTGAACGCAAACGCACCTATAATTTTTCGCAACCTTACTATAAAGATTCTGTGGGGTTGCTTGTGCTTAAAGAAAAGGGTTACAAATCACTCGCAGATATGAAAGATGCGACTATTGGTGTGGCTCAAGCTGCAACTTCTAAAAGGGCTATTACCGCAGCAGCAAAAAAACTTGGCATAAATGTAAAATTTAACGAGTTTCCTGATTATCCAAGTATAAAAGCTGCACTTGATGCAAAACGAGTTGATGCCTTTAGTGTTGATAAATCTATTCTTTTAGGTTATGTTGATAAAAAAAGTGAGATTCTCCCCGATAGTTTTGAGCCTCAAGAATATGGCATTGTAAGCCCAAAGAAAGATAAGGAATTTGCAGCTTTTGTTGATACATTTGTGAAAGAGCATAAAGCACAAATTGATGAATTGGCAAAAAAGTGGGGCTTATAATCGTGGATAATGTAGGTTGGGTAGAGAATCTACGCACATTTTTAGAAGGTATAGGCTTATATGATGAGGAAAGTTCTAGCCCATTTGCAATGTGGAAGTTTATTGATACCCTTGCGCAAGGCGATGAGTTTCTCTCTGGCTTTGGCTATACTTTGAGCGTAAGTGTTTTGGCTCTGCTTATATCACTTATATTTGGCACAATCGGCGGAGTTATGGCGACAAGCAAGATAAAGATTTTGCGTGCTTATACGCGGGTATATGTTGAGATTTTTCAAAATACGCCTTTAGTGATACAGATATTTTTTCTCTATTTTGCTTTGCCTCCGCTTGGAATCCACCTTGATGTGTTTAGTGTAGGCGTATTGGGTGTGGGTGCTTATCACGGCGCTTATGTGAGTGAAGTTGTGCGTAGCGGGATACTTGCTGTGCCCAAAGGACAATTTGAAGCTTCTGCCTCACAGGGTTTTACTTATGCACAACAAATGCGTTATATTATCTTGCCTCAAACTATTAAAATTATCTTGCCTCCACTTACCAACCAAGTAGTGAATCTTATCAAGAACACTTCGGTACTTTTAATTGTCGCAGGTGGGGAGATTATGTATGTGGCTGATAACTATGCAGGAGATACGAGCAATTATGCGCCGGCATATCTTTTTGCGGCATTTTTGTATTTTATTGTGTGCTATCCTTTGGCTTATTTTGCGAAGTTTTATGAAGATAAACTCAAAATGGCTCATCTCAAACGATAAGGAATAGTATGGGAAATGTATTGAATCAATCAAATCTGCAATTTTTACTTGATGGACTTTATTTAACGCTTATTGTAGCATTGGCAACTTGTGTTATTTCTATCGTATTTGGCACATTTTTAGCCATTACGCGTAATTATGGCGGTAGGATTATAAGTTCTCTTGCAGCTATTTATATTGAAGTATTTAGAAACACACCTTTGCTTTTGTGGATGCTTACTGCGGTTTTTGTTTTGCCGAGTTTTTTTGGACGTGCTGAACCTGCAATATGGGGGACTATCGGCTTTTCGCTTTATACAAGCTCTGTTATGGCAGAGATTATTCGTGGCGGACTTAATTCTGTGCCCAAAGGACAATTTGAAGCGGCATATTCACAGGGTTTTAGTCAATTTTTTACACTTTTTTATATTATCTTGCCTCAAACTTTCAGAAAAGTTATCCCTTCTATGCTTTCCCAAATCGTTACGACTTTTAAGGATACTTCATTTTTGGCAGGATTACAGATTGCAGAACTTACTTATCAATCTAAAATTATCTTAGCCCAGTTAGCGAGTTTTGAAGAAATACTTGCTATGCTTGGATTAGTTGCTGGTGTGTATTTTGTGATTTGTTTTAGTCTTTCTGTGCTTGTGCGCTATCTTGATAAGAAAATGGCGTATATTTCATAATAAAGAAAACAATTCAATTTTAAGTGAGGAATAGGAGTATTTTAAATATACTTCTATTATTTTTCACAAAGGAGGGTTTATGGGGATTAAGGCATTTTTAAAACAGAGCACTTTTTATCAAAATCATTTTCGTCCGTGGTTGCAGGTGTATAGAGCAAAAAAGCAAAGTGCAATGAGTGATGAGGATTATTTTACAAAAAGATATAAGAACATTTTTGGCTACAAACCAAATTTTAAAAATCCTCGAACCTTTAATGAAAAGATTATTCATAGAATCTTATTTGATAGAAATCCCATTTATACAGCTCTTGCTGATAAACTTAAAGCAAGGATATATATTGCTCATACTCTTTTAGATTCAACAAATAATATCGGGGGGGGGGGGGTATAACTCATAGCTTAAAAGCTATCTCTACTTCCATCTTTGCACCCATAGATTCTCTACATAGCGAACTTTTTGCTACAAACGATTGTCCTTATATTCCCAAACTTTATGGTATGTATAAAAATATTGAAGACATTGACTTTAACGCATTGCCTCAAAGTTTTGTGCTCAAAACGAACCACGATTGTGGAGGAGTGGTGCTTGTGCCTGATAAAGCCATTTTTTTGCAGGATTGCAAGATTTATAAACAATCTTTGCAAAAGCTTACAGAGCACTTGCAAACAAATTATTATTCTTTGTATAGAGAGTGGCATTATAAAGATATTGAACCTAGAATTTTTGCCGAAGAAATGCTAGGTATGGATATGCAAGATTTTAGATTCCATTGTTTTAGTGGAAAAATTGGTTTTATTCAAGTTGCAAATGCTGCTCATACACGTAATGACCTTTTTGATGTGTCTTGGAATAGATTAGATATAAGCTATCTAAATGCTCCTAGTGAGAATCCACCACTTCAACCCCCTCAACTTAAGAGTATGTGCGCTATTGCGCAAAAATTATCTGCTTGCTTCAATTATGTGCGCGTTGATTTATATTGTGTAGGGGAGCAAGTATTTGTTGGAGAATTGACATTTACTCCAAATGGCGGAAGTGGTAAATTTAATCCACATAGTTATGATGAAACATTTGGGGCATTGTGGAAAAATGAATAATGTAAATGTAATATTTTTATGTGTAGGGTGTATCATTGGGTGGGGAGCATTTGTGCTGCCTCAAGATTTATTTTTATCACAAATTGGGTTAAGTGAGAGTATTATTGGCTTATTTTTAGGAGCGGTGGCTATGTGTTTGATTGCTTCAAATTACGCATTTTTGCTTGAAGTATTTAGGAAAGGTGGAGGTGAGTTTTATTTTGCACTTCAAGCATTAGGGAGGACACACGGATTTATTTGTGGGTGGTTTTTGAGCTTGGCGTATTTATGTATTATTCCTTTAAATGCCACAGCTTTGCACATAATGAGTCACTCTCTTGGTTTGAGTGGCAATGTGATTATCTATGTTATTAATAACGAATCAATTTACCTTGTTGATATTATCATCAGTATTTTGAGTATTTTTTGTGTAGGAGTAGCTAATATTTTAGGCATTAGAACAGCCCTTATGTTGCAAAAGTTTCTTATTCTTATTTTATGTGCAAGTGTCTTGTTCTTTTTTGTAACGATGAGTGTAGATGTGTCATCGTGGTATAATTTTCATTCTTATTTGAGTTTTGAGCATTTCAATATTCACTCCATTTTGATTGTTTTTACACTCACACCTTGGGCGTATTTAGGCTTTGATTGTGCTGTGCAAATTATAGAATCTCTGCGTTATAAAAAGCGCTTATTTAATGCTTTTATGTATGTATCCATTTGGATTGGTTTTTTGTTGTATGTTTTACTTATTTGTGTGAGCGCATTTGGTGTAGATAAAGAGCATATTCTTTCGCCTCATTGGGCAATTTATGAGGGCATTTACCAATCTTTTGGCACTTATGGCAGTATATTGCTTTGTATTGGAGTTTTTGGAGCGATTTTAAGTGGCATAAATGGATTTTTCATCACAACAAGCAAAATTATAGAATCTTTGAGCGTTCATCATTTTTTGCCAAAAAGTCTTCTATATTCTAATTGCTTTGGAATCCCATATCGTATAATATATATTATCGGGTTTCTCTCTTGTGTGATGGTTCTTTTTGGCAGAAGCGCATTGCTTTATATTGTGGATATGGCTTGTGTAGGGATTATTATAGGATTTTTGTATGTGAGTATTATCACTTTTAGGCTCAAAAAAACTCATCTGAAGTATTTTAGTTTCTCTAGCTTTTTAAGTATCATTGTAAGTATTTTATTTTTATTGCTAGAATTTTTACCTTTTTCTCCAGCAGCGCTTAAGATGCCATCAGTTATTGCACTGATTGTATGGAGTGTATTAGGAGGAGTAATATTTGTGTGCTTTAAACATAGAATCTAATGGCAGAGAGGAAGGGATTCGAACCCTCGAAAGCTTACACTTTACACGCGTTCCAGGCGTGCTCCTTCAACCACTCGGACACCTCTCTATGAGGGTTTTATATTATCCAAAACTTGCTTAAAGATTGCTCCATCAATGCCAAGTTGAGCAATCTTTGGCAAATGCGCACTTGATTTGATTACACATAATAATTTGCAATCAAGCAAATAATGCTCTATAATGCCCTGAAACGCTTTGGCTTGACTTTGCATATCTTTGTGTAAAATAAGATATTGTGGCATCAAATTAGCATAAATGAGCAGTTCTTCAAGAGAGTGTATTATTACCGCATAATTGACTTTATATTCATAGCAGTGTTTGCCAAGTGCAAAAGCCTGCTCTTGCAGGAGCTCGTTCGTATCAAACCATACTATATGAGAAGCATCTGTGTGTGATATATCCGATATAGATGTGATTTTGCTAAATTCTTGATAAGCAATTGCGCAATGTCCGATAATAATCATTTTGTATCCTCTTGCATACATTCTTTAGAGCAAAAGTATTTGTTATGGGATAAAAATGCTTCCTGCGTAGAAATATACACACCACAATGTGCGCATTCACGCATTTCTTCAATACTCTCATCTTTGGTATGTCTGCGAGGGTTTTTGCCTTTAAGCATTGGACGAATAATGAGATATACAAGTAAGCCAAGAGTGAGCACAATGAGTAAAAATTTCATATTCTCTCCTTTAATTTTTCAATACAAAAACAAAATCTATAAATCACGGCTGTGTTTATAGTAATAAATACGATTTTCTCGTGTAAAACATTCCTCTATGCTCATACTTGGCATCTCTTGGCGGAATCTTGTGCCTTTATAGAGAAGAAAATAACCCTCACTTTTAAGAAACTTGCGTGAAAGTGAAATAAGCTCTTTGGCGTCCATAAGCGCACGCGAAGTGATGAGGTCAAGATTATTGACTTCAGTAATGGGCACATCTTGAATGCGAATAGAGCGCACCTGCACATTATTGAGTTCTAATTGTATAATGATATTTTGTAAAAAGCAAGAACGTTTATTGCGTGGCTCAATGAGGATAAAATGTGATTGTGGCTTGGCAATAGCAAGGGGGATTGCTGGGAATCCTCCACCCGAGCCTATGTCCATACAGCTTGCAAAATCATCAATAAACTTTAATGGATAAAGTGAATCAAAAATATTTTCCATCACAGATTCTATGCTACTCGCACCTGTGAGATTGTGAATCTTATTCCATTTGAGCAGTTCATCACCAAAGGTAGTAAAGTGTTTATAGCATATTTCTGGCAACATAATGCGATGTCTTTGAAGTCTCTCTTGTAAATCTATCATAGTATCAACATTCCATCTCCATAGGAGTAAAATTTATATCCCTTATTGAGAGCAATATCATAAATCTCAAGACATTTCTCTCGCCCTATCATTGCACTTACAAGCATCATTAAAGTGCTTTTAGGGAGATGAAAATTTGTAAGCAAGTAATCTACGCGTTTAAAAGCCTTGCTTGGATATAAGAAAATATCGCACTCTCCTTGCAAAACTTTATATCTTGCATAATATTCTACACATCTCGCACTTGTTGTTCCGATACAAAGCACCTTGTGAGCTTGTTCAATAGCGACTGCACTTTGAGGCGAGAGAGAAAAAGATTCTTTATGGATAGAATGCTGACGTATATCTGGGCTTTCTACCCCCATAAATGTTCCTGCACCTACGTGTAGGGTTAAAAAACAAGTTTGAAAATGTGTCTTTATAGATTCTATACTTTCTTGGCTAAAATGCAATGAGGCAGTAGGAGCAGCGATTGACCCAAGTTTTTTACCAAAGACACTTTGATAAAAATACGCATCTTGTGGTGTATCGTGGCGTTTAATATAAGGAGGAAGAGGAGTATGCCCATATTTTTCAAGCATATCAAGCACTTGTGTAAGTCCAAGTATGTGTTCATTGTGCATAAAACTCACCACGCGTAAGCCATTATCAAGGCATTCTTGGACTTGGGCGCTAAAAGATAGATTTTGAGAATCTGTGTGTATCAGAAGCATATCACCGCATTTTACGCGTCCTTTAATTTGCACAAGAAAAAGTGGCACAGATGTTGATGGTAAGGGTTTATGATAAAAGATTTCAAAAATTTTATCACTTGGTTTTTGTGTGGTGTAATCAAGTTTATGAGCGTAGATTCTCGCTTTGATGACGCGCGTATCATTGAATACAACAAGAGTGTCTTGTGGCACAAAATCACAAAAATGATAAAAATCACTATGGATAATGCGCTCATTCTCTCTTTGATAGATAAGTAACTTTGCACTTTCGCGAGGATTGGCTGGATTTTGCGCTATGGCAGAAGAAGGCAAGGTGTAATCATAGCTAGAGAGAGCAAAGTCGTTTTCTTGGATTTTTTGCTCAAAATATGTCATAAAGAACTCTCTTTGTCCTCTTGTTTTTCTTGCAAATCTGTTTTGGCAATGTCTTCTTCATCTTCTTCCTCATCTTGAGGTTGAGCTGGATTAACGAATTTGAGTACGACAATAGAGATTCCATAAAGTGCTGTGAGAGGAATAGCTAAAAGAATTTGTGAGATTGCATCTGGCGGGGCAATAAGAGCAGCAATGATAAATATAAGCACCACTGCATATTTAAAAAAATTCTTTAGGCTTTCATCTGTGATTAAACCTACTTTTCCCAAAAAAAAGCATAATACAGGCAATTCAAAAGCAATACCAAAGCCGATAACAAGGCGGATAAAGAATGTAAAATAATTTTCTGCTGTGATGTAGGCTTCAAATTGGTCATTGCCAAAGAGCAAGACATTTTTAATAATAAAAGGAAGCACGCCAAAATAAGAAAATACCACACCGATGGCAAACATAGTCGTCCCAAAGAATACAAAGGGAATCACTACTTTTTTTTCATTTTTATATAAGCCCGGAGCGACAAAAATCCATACTTGCCAAAAAATAACAGGCGTAGAGATAACAAGTGCGGCAAAAAGCGCAGATTTCATTGCGATGAAAATCCCCTCTATCATACCTGAAGCAATGAATTTACCTCTTACTTCACTTCCTAGCACTTCAACAAGAGGGAGTTTGATAATGTGGAAAATTTCTTCCCAAAAGCCAAAGCACGCAACAAAGGCAATAAACAATACAGAGATACTAACAATAAGTCTTTTGCGTAAGTCTTGTATGTGTGGTTTGAGGTCTTCAAGCATAGCTATGAATCCTTTGTAGATGGTGAAGTTTGTGCAGATTCTATCAAAGGTGAAGAATGCACAGAATCTGTTGGATTTTGAGGACTTTGCGTGGCGTATGCAATCTCTTTTGTAGAATCTGTGGGTAGGGATTGCTCTATGGCAGATGTTTGTGTTGATGAGGGACTTTCATAGCTTATATCACTATTAAGAGATGTCAGAGTGCTTTGTAGATTTTTTGCTTCTTGTGAGAGAGATTCTTTTGTCTCTTGCAAGGGTTTGGCAAGAGAATCCACGCTTATTTCGCGTAATTCATCAAGCTTTATATCTTTTGTGAGTTTATTGACTTCACTTTCAATGGTATCTTTGTATTTAAGCGCTTCTTGTTTGATTTCAGAGAGCTGAATTTCTTTATCAAAACTTTCTTTTGCCTCTGCCATAGTTTTTTTGACAGCGCGGAAAAATTTGACAATATCAACAATAGTTTGCGGAAGTTTGTTAGGACCGAGTGCAATAACTGCCACAATCAAAATAACTAATACTTCAAAAATACCAACACCAAACATACTTACCTCGTTTTCACTCTACTAAACTACTCACATAACTAGATTCATAATTTTATAATAACTTAGTAACTTTACAAGTTTCTTGCTTGGCTTTTTAGGAATAAAAAATGCTTTTTTTGGTTAAAATTCGCAAGTTTAAGAGATAAAGTGGAGCAGTGATGATTGATACAAAGGCATTAATAAATCAATTTGATGAGATAAAAGCGCGACTTGCCATTAAAAAGGTGAGTGAAGAAAGTTTAAGCGAACTTAAAAAGATAGCTCTTGCTTATAAATCTTGCAAGCAGGAGCTTGAGGAGTTGCAAGCATTTCAGAATAAGACTTCAAAGCTTTTTGGGCAATATAAAAGAGAGCAAAAAGATATTACAGAGCTCAAAGTAGCACTTGATGAAAATAAAATGAAAATGAGCACTTTAGAATCCGCCCTCAAAGATATAGAATCGCATTTAGAGATTCTTGCTTATGGGATTCCAAATCTGCCTGATGATGCTACACCACAGGGCGAAGATGAAAATGATAATGTTGAAATCAAAAAAGTGCTTACACCACCACATTTTGATTTTGCGCCTAAAGAGCATTGGGAGCTTGGTGTTACAAATGGGTGGATTGATTTTGAAGCGGGAGTGAAACTTGCCAAGAGCAGATTCTCTGTTTTACGCGGAATGGGTGCTAAGATCAATCGTGCGCTTATTAATTTTATGCTTGATTATAATGAAAAAGCAGGGTTTGAATCTGTCATAACACCTGTGATTGTTAATGCACGTGCACTTTTTGGCACAGGGCAGCTGCCAAAGTTTGAAGAAGATATGTTTAAGGTGGATTCTCATTTTGATGATGAACAAAGTGAGCACGATTTGTATCTTATCTCTACTTCCGAAATTACTCTTACTAATCTCTATCAAGATAGCATTATTCCAAGTGAGGAATTGCCTATTATGCTTACAGCTCAAACGCCTTGCTTTCGTAAAGAAGCAGGAAGTGCAGGGCGCGATACACGCGGAATGATACGCCAACATCAGTTTGATAAAGTTGAGCTTGTGGCTATCACTCACCCAACTCAAAGTGTAGCAATGCAGGAAAAAATGGTGCAAACAGCAAGTGGGATTTTAAGTGAATTGAAGCTTCCTCATCGTTTGGTGCAGCTGTGTGGAGGTGATTTGGGCTTTAGCGCAAGCAATACAATTGATATTGAAGTGTGGCTTCCGGGGCAAAATTGTTATCGCGAGATTAGTTCTATATCAAATACGCGTGATTTTCAAGCGCGTAGAGCAAAGATTCGTTATAAAGAAAATGGTAAAAATGCTCTTGTGCATACATTAAATGGTTCATCATTGGCAGTAGGGCGCACACTTATTGCGATTATGGAAAATTATCAGCAAGCTGATGGGAGTATCATAATCCCTGAAGTATTACACAAGTATCTATAAAAAGTGAGCAATTATGGCAGAAGAACAAGAAAACAATGTCGGTGATAATTTAGAAATCCCAGATTCGCAAGGTAAAGATGGTGCGAATGAGGGAGATTCTCAAAATCAAGAAGGCACAGAATCTGCTGCTGGGCAAAATAAAATTAAGGCTCTTATAGGGACACTTGAATCGCGCTTGCAACCTTTTTTACAAATGCTCAAAGAAAACAAGGTATTAATGATTGGTGTGATTGCTATTTTTGTGCTTATCGTAATATTTTTAATATTAGTCATTGTATTACTTTTGAGTAAAAATGCCCCACAAGAAGAGCCAGAACCTACACCTATTTCGCGCAAAATTATTGAGCCAGCTCCGATTCTTGGTGCTTCTAAGCGTCCAGAAGTTGATAATACAGAACTTGGAAATATGATAAAAAAAGCGAATCTCCTCTATACGCAAGGCGATAAGATGGAGGCTCTTCATTTATTTGAAAATATTGCTGTGTATTCACAATCCATTGCTTATTATAATTTAGGTGTTATTGAGCTCAAAGAGGGCGATTATAAAAAGGCAATTAATTCTTTTGATGGAGCAATTAATGCTGGAGAGGATATTAGCGTAAGTGCTTTTAATGCCGCTTATAGCGCATATATGTTAGGTGATATGAATCTTTATGAATATTATTTGGGGATTAGCTCAAGTTATTTATATTACACAGCAAATCAACCGCTTTATTCCTATCTTTATGGTTTGTTGCAATATTATAAAGGATTTTATTTTGAATCCCTTTCGCCCTTTTTGAATCCAAGCTCAACAAGTTATGCAAAAGAGAGCAAAAAAATGGCTTCAGAGGCGTTTTTGGTTTTTGGTGATGAATATAATGCACTTGCTCAACTCAAACAAGTGGCAACTAAAGATGATAATTTTGCTATTGCACTTTTGCACGCTCGGCTTGGAGAATACACACAGGCAAAGCGATATTTATACGAATATCTTGGCTCACATATAGGCGATGCGCAAGCACTTATGGCTTTACAGCTTATTGAGCTTAAAAGTGGAAATTTTAAAGAGGGTGCATTAATTTTAGAACGACTTAATGCTAAAGAAGAGGACGCAAAAGTTTTTAATGATTATCCGATTAAGGTTAAATTGCGTGATGATTTGTTTGATATTAATCTTGCGCAGGAAAATTTTTGGAATCGCCGCTTTGAGCATAATAAAATACTCGGCTATAAGATTCTCTTTTATTATGCGCCTTTCAGAGTGTTTGATGCAAAAAATGCTTTAGCAATTATTGAAGATGGGAATATCAATGCTTACTCAAATAATATTGAGAGTGCTAGAAGCATTTTGCAAGAGGGGCAAAAAGTTTCACAAATTAACCGTTCTCTTGCACAAGATTTGCGCACTTTATCCCTTAATCAAGATATTAGAGAAACGATTAAGTCAATGGAATCTCTGCTTAAAGATTATCCAAATCATTCAATTTTGCATTATAATGTAGGCTTACTTTATGCGCAGATGAGCGATTTTGACAATGCGTATTTACATTTTATTCGCGCCTATCATCTTGATGGTAATGATACAATGTCAGGTATTTTTGCATTAATGTGCGCCGAGCTGACTTATAGAGATACTTCGCGTCTTAGCAATTCAATTTCTAATGATTTAGCAGAAATTAATTATACAAGCAAAATTGAGTATAATTTTTTACTTTCGCTCTTTCGTTACACGGGCAATTCTCCTTCAGATTCGCTCGCTTGGCTTAATAGTATGCAAAGTGAAGCCTTGCAGGATAGAAAGCCTATTTATTATGCGCTTGATGCCGTGTATGGTATTTATACCGCAAATGCAAATCAAATAGTGGGTGCATTTGAGAGGATAAAAAAGATTTACACCAAAGATGTTGTGGCAAATACAATGTATGAGCTAGGCAAACGATTTGGCAGTAATTTAAAAGATTTTGCCTTGCAAATGAATATTATTTATAAAGAAAAAAATCTTGATATGCGCTCAATTTATTATGGTCCTTCTCTTGCGCGTGAATTATATGTATATGTGGGTTTTGTAACAGGTTCTCTGCGTTCTGTGCAAGAAGAATTAGAAGCGAAGCTTGTGGTAGAAACACGCACAAGCAATGGCATTTTGCAGGCATTAGCACTTTCAAATATATACAGCAATGATTTTGAAAAGGCTTTCGCATTTTATAACTCATTGCTTGATGATTTGCACGAAGATGATTCTCAAACACGTTTTTATGCTGCGATTGCGGCTATGGGAGCAGGTCGCCACGAAAACGCAGTAGCTCTTTTACAGCTTTCAAAGATAGAATCTGCGACTAATTTTGAAGCACGATATGCGCTTGGATTGCTCTATCAGGAGGGCAAGAATATGAAAGCTGCGACACAGCATTATGATAAAATCGCAAATACAAACTTTGAATCTGAATTTTTTGATTTTGATATTGATACAAGTGATTTGCTTGATGTAGATAAACAAGCAAATAAGGACACATAGTGCCAAGGAGCTAATTTGATTTGTTTTTATAGCATTTACGGCGTGCGCGCTGGGCTTTGCGTTGAGCAAGGAAGATTCTATAATTTGTCTGCCACCAAAGATAATCTTTGATATGTCTTTGTTTTTTGTAGGTTGTTTTCGCATTTGGCGCAAGAGATTCTACAATGTGTAATGATTCTTCAATGATTTGTTCTAAATCTTGAAATTCATTTTTGTCTTGTTCCTTGGCAAGAATTTCAAGTTTGTCAAGAATCTCTTGAGGCATAAGTTCTCGTTCAGCTTTTGTAATATGGAGCAAAGGCGCAAGTTCTTTTCTATCCTGTGCTGTTAAGACAACCTTATGCTTTGACATATTTTCTCCTTCGTTTTAAGCTTTGATGTGATTATATAAAACAAAGTTATACAAAAAACCAAAACTTCTAAAAAATAAATAAGAAAATGATATTTTTGAAAATAAAATGTAAGATTTGGCACTTTTGGTGCTAAATGTATGCAAAATTTAATTTTTTTTTGACTTTTGAAATAGGTTTGTGCCATAATAAAAGCGTATAGATTCTAAAATTGTTAAAAAGGAGAATACAATGGCAAGCATTACTTTAACAAATAATGAGACAAAAGAGAGCTTTGAATTTGAACTCATTGAATGCACAAGAGGACCAAAAGCAGTGGATTTTTCCAAGCTTTTTGAACGCGCTAATATTTTTTCTTATGACCCCGGTTACGGTTCAACCGCAGGATGCAAATCAACCATTAGTTATATTAATGGGAAAGAGGGAGAACTGCTTTATAAAGGGCTTCCGGTAGAAAAAATTGTAGAAAAATATCAATTTACTGATGTGTGTAAGTTGCTTATTACAGGTGAAGTTCCTAAAAATGAGACAGAAACCAAAGAGTTTGAGATTGAGCTTGTGCATCGCAGCTTTTTGAATGAGGGACTCATTAATATTTTTAATGCATTTCCTGATAGTGCTCACCCTATGGCAAATCTCTCTGCCTCTCTCTCTGCACTTTCTACTTTTCATTTCCGCCATTTAGATATGGGTAATGAGGAAGAACGTCAAGTGATGGCAAGACGAGCAATTGCTAAAATTCCTACACTTGCAGCGTTTGCATATAGACATTCTTTAGGGATTCCTTATATTTACCCTGATGTTGCGCGTGGCTATGTTGAGAATTTCCTCTATATGTTGCGTGCATATCCGGGTGGAAAAATGAAACATACAACTAAGGGTGAGGTTGAGATTACTCCCTTAGAGGTAGAAGCAATGGATAAGATTTTTACACTTCACGCTGACCACGGGCAAAATGCTTCCACTACTACTGTGCGGAATGTCGCTTCTACGGGCGCACACCCTTATGCAGCATTAAGTGCTGGGGTTAATGCACTATGGGGTGCAGCACACGGAGGTGCAAATGAAAAAGTGCTAGATATGCTTAATGAGATTGGCGATGCAAAAAATGTAGATAAATACATTAATAAAGCAAAAGATAAAAATGACCCATTTAGGCTTATGGGCTTTGGACATCGTGTGTATAAAAACTATGACCCACGCGCTAAGATTCTTAAAAAGCTCAAAGATGATCTTGATGCTAAGGGCATTAAAATGAATGCACGATTAAGCGATTTGGCGCATAAGGTTGAAGAAGTGGCGTTAAGTGATAGTTACTTTGTAGAGCGAAATCTTTATCCAAATGTTGATTTTTACTCTGGTATTATTCTTTCTGCACTTAAAATTCCTGTGTCTCTTTTCACACCTATTTTTGTTATCGGACGTATGCCGGGTTGGTGTGCACAGCTTTTAGAGCACGTTAAAGACCCAACTACGAGAATCACACGACCAAGACAAGTATATATAGGTGAGTAACTCAAGTGTATTTAAGGGTTTTTAGCTATAATGCAACCCTTAAATTTTCACAAAGGACACACAATGTTAGAAGGACAGATTAGAGAGAGTATTTCAAAATCTCAAGCAAAAGCTTTGAGGAATGATGGTTATCTAATTGCAAACATTTATGGCAAAGGGCAGCAAAATATTCATTGTGCCTTTAAGCTTAATGATTTCATTAAAGCAATGAAGCAAAAGACTACCTTGATTTTTCCTGTGAAAGTAGGCAATAAAACTTTGGAAGTGGTGATTCAGGAGTATCAAAAAGATCCCGTAACAAATACGCTTATCCACGTGGATTTGCTTTTGGCACAAAAAGGTATTTTAAATAAATACAAAGTTCCTGTAAAAGTTAAAGGAAGCGCGAAAGGGTTGAAGAATAAAGGTGTGCTTTTTGTTTCTACAAAGCGCATTAGCGTTAAATGTGCTGCTGAAAATCTCCCTAATGTTTATGAGCTTGATGTGAGTGATTTAGATGTGGGGGATTCTATCCTTATTCGCGATTTACCACAATTTGATAATGTAAATGTGCTGAATCGTCCATCTGTGGCAGTAGTTGGAGTTATTAAAGCCAAATAATGTCTTGCCTCCTTGTCGCAGGACTTGGTAATCCGAGTGCCAAATATCAAAATACTCGGCATAATGTTGGGTTTATGGTGCTTGATTTTTTATCAAAAGAATTAGGTTTTGATTTTTCTTTGGATAAAAAGTTTAATGCAGAGGTAGGTGTTGTCAAGATTGATTCTCACAAAGTTTTTTTTCTTAAACCACAAACTTTTATGAATCTCTCTGGCGAAGCTATTGCTCCTTTTGTGCGGTATTTTGATATTACGCATACATTTGTAATTCACGATGATATTGATATTGGTTTTGGTAATATACGTTTTAAATATGGTGGCTCAAGTGGCGGACATAATGGCTTAAAATCTATTGATTCTCATATGGGAGATACATATTTTAGGTTGCGTTTTGGCGTAGGACGAGGCGTAGATAAAAATGTAGTGGAATATGTTTTGAGTGATTTTAACATACAAGAAAGAGAGCAGCTTGACAGACTGATTACGCACGCTAAGCAAGCAGTTATGAGCTTTTGTAATATGGCACAATATCCTAAAGAGCATATTCTTGCCTATTTGCAGCAGCATTTTACTCTTAAAATGTCTCAATCCACAGCACCCCAAGCTCAAAATACTCAATCCTCTGTTGCACAATCTTCGCAAATGCAGCATACCAGATTTACACAAGGGTAGAGAATGATTTTTCGTTTTGTGGGTATATATTATCTTAAATATTTTTTTATTATTTTTCTAGGCTTGGAAGGCTTTTTTCTTGCCATTGATATGCTCAAGTATGTTGATGAATTGCCAGATTCTGCAAACTTGCTCATTTTATTTTTATTTTATGATGGAGTATTTGCACTCACTTATACTTTGCCTATATCGCTTGTGTTATGTTCAATTATGTTTTATATGGCATTTCTCAAAAGCTCACAACTAACAGCACTTATGGCTTTAGGATATTCTAAGCGACAGATTCTTGCGCCTTTACTTCTTATTTCAAGTATGCTGATTGGCGGATTTATCGGGCTTAATACAACATCTTTTGCCTACGCAAAAGAATATGCAGAATCCATTATCTATCAACAAAATACACAAAATGCGCGTGAGAATCTCCTTTTAAAAAGCGACAATCAATATATTTTTGTCCGAAAACTTTATCCCTTACTGAATGAACAGGCAAGAGCAGAGGGCATTAAAATTTTTACACTTGATGGTGAGCATAAGCTTAAAAATTATCACGAAGCACAAGAGGCTTTTTTTGAAAATAATGTTTGGATTCTTAAAAATGTCAAAAGCCTTGAGGTTGCCCCTTCGCTTACACTTGGCGAAAAAGCTTTAAGCATAACCACAAGTGGGGAGCTTGAGATTCTCAAAGGTTTTAGTTCAAAAGTGCTTGAAACCATTGCGCAAGATAAACCCACAGCTTCAGTCATTGACGCACTCGCTTCGCTTAGAATCGCACACAAACAAAATGTGAGTTCTGATAAAATACGTAGTATTTTGTATGCGCTTCTTGTGATTCCATTTTTTGTGCCTTTATGTATTGCTATTATTTCCTATTATATTCCATCATTGCCTCGTTATGGGAATCTTACCTTTATTAGTTTTGTATGTATTATTGGTGCATTAGCAGTGTGGGGGTTATTTTTTTCTCTCTCACAATTAAGTGTTGCAGGGCTCATATATCCTGAAATAGGCTTATTGCTTCCTATGGGGATTTTATTTATGGTATTTTTGTGGCATATTCGGTATTTAAATCAAAAGTTTTCATAAAAATTTTAAAGTTTAAAGTAAAACTAACCAAAAACTGGGCACAATCAACCATTATAAATAAAGGGGTGTTGCTATGGACGAGAGACTTTTTACTTTTGCAGGGTTGATTAATCCTGATCACGACTTCATCATTGGTTTTCATACATTGCTTGTGGCAGTAATTCTACTTATTCTTGCACGATATGCGACATATAAAATGCAAGTTGTCCCAAGTGGCATACAAAATGTATTTGAATTTATTATTTCTGGCATTATTTCATTTGCTAAAGATATTGTAGGTGAGCAAGTTGCGCGCAAATATTTTCCACTTGCTGCGACTATTGCATTTTTAGTATTTTTTGGCAATGCCATAGGGATTATACCCGGATTTGAAGCTCCTACTTCAAGCTGGAGCTTTACGCTTGTGTTGGCATTAGTTGTATTTTTTTATTATCATTTTGAGGGTATTCGTGCTCAAGGCGTATTCAAATATTTTAAACATTTTATGGGTCCCGTATGGTGGCTTGCTCCGCTTATGTTTCCCGTAGAAATCATCTCACATTTTTCGCGCATTATTTCACTTTCTTTTCGTCTTTTTGGTAATATTAAAGGTGATGATATGTTTTTGCTTGTAATGCTAATGCTCGCACCTTGGATTGTGCCTGTTGCTCCTTTTGCAATCCTTACTTTTATGGCTCTGCTTCAAGCTTTTGTGTTTATGATACTTACTTATGTGTATATTCACGGCGCAGTGGTCGTGGATGAAGAACACTGATTTTATTACACTTCTTATTACGCCCCATATGAATGGGGCATATCTTGAGAATCTTGCGCTTAAAGTACAATCTTTGTCTGTTGATTGGATTATGTATCGTCATCAAAATAGTGAATGGGTGCAATCTTTTATAGACGCACTATCTCCGTTACACAAGCCTCTTTTACTTAATCTCCCTTTTAAAAATATAGAGGAGATATTGCATTTATCAAAAAGCTTTGCAGGTGTGCATTTAAAGTCCGCATATCTTTCTTGGATTACTCCTTTAAGGCAATCTTATGTTGATGAAAAAAAAATCATTGGATATAGCGCACATAGTGTAGATGAGGTCAAATATGCCTTAGCGTGTGGGGCGGATTATTGCACGCTTAGCCCGATATTTTCTACGCCAAATAAAGGCACACCACTAGGTATGGGAATCTTTCACCAGATACCACACTTTTTGCGTTCGCGCATTATAGCACTCGGAGGCATTAATCATCATCATATCCCTATTCTTAGGGAGTTAGGATTACTTGGTTTTGCAGGAATCCGCTGTTTTGAGGTATCTAATGAGAATCATTTTGGAGTTGTGGATTAAAAATCCGCCAAGCTATTGAGTAATCAAAAAGTTCTTGATAGGTAGAGCCAAAAGCCTTTTTGTAGGGCGAAAGATGTATTTGTGTATCAGTAGAGAGCAGTCCAAAGGCATCGTGAGAATCTTCCCATTTATAGCCCACATCACTTAGAATCGGATAAATACCCTCCCTATCAATCCAAACACTTGCATTATAGCCAAAAGCATATTTTTCATTATCTTCTTTGGCGAGGATATTGCGCCCACCTAAGCTCATATATTGTGTATTTGAAAGGCTTAACTCATAAAGTGTTGGCAATATGTCTTTGTGTGAGCCTACACGAGTTGGGTCATAATGTATATGATGTGCGTAGTCTTGTGGCACATAGAGATAAAGTGGCACAGCGTGATAGAGTGCTTTATCGGTGCTTGGGTTATGAATAAAATCCCTCAAACGATGGTCTCCGCTTGCAGCAACAATCGTATTCTTTCCTAAGGAAGAATTTTTTATATTATCCATAAAGTTTCCAAAAGCATCATTGGCATATTGATAGAGCAAGGTAAAAATTTTAATCTTACTTCTTGATTCATCTGTTGTTCTTGTCTTGAATTTTTCATTCAGGGCAATAGGTTTTGATGTGTAATTATGTGGGAGATGATAGGGTGGGTGATTACTCGTGGTAAGTATAGCAATAAAAGTTGGCTTTTGTGCATTTTCTAAAATCTCAAATGCAAACTTATAAGCATACTCATCGGGGATACCATAGGCGTTTTTGTCTATTTTGCTTTGTGGGAAGCGCTCCATAAGCGAGAGGGCATCATAAATATGATGTGCGCCTTGAATTGTAATAAATTCGCCTAAATTTTGCCACGAAGCATAGCCTGAAGTAATATAAATAACTTCGTATCCTGCATTTGCATAGATAGAAAATGGATTGTAAGGGAGAGGCGTATTTTTGGTAGCTCCACGCAAAATATGTGCAGTTGGACTATTAAAGAAAAGTGCGGCAAAAGAACCAGCAGTGCCATCTGTCCCTGATAGGAATTTATAAAATACAAAATCTTCTTTAAAATGTTTTCTCAATGAGCCAAGCAAGTCATTATGTGGAAACTCGTCATAGACGAGCATATTGCTACCAAAGCTTTCCATAAGATTGAGCACGATATGAGGCGGATTATGTTTTAAAAATACAGAATCTGCGCTTTTGTGAAGTAAAGGGAAAAGTGCTTTTTGCAAATTTTCACCTTTTTGGGGTGAGGGCGGAGTAAAATGGGCATTTGCTTTATAATCTTTATATGCCCAATCAAGTGCAAGAAGTGGATTTGTGGCGAGATGATTAAAAATGGGTAGGGTGGAGATATAGTAATTATTTGAAGTAATAGGAAAAGTCCCAAGTGAGCCACGCGCTGCAATAATCAAACAAATAATAAGGAGGAGATGTGCTAAGATAGATTGTATAGGGCGAAGTTTAGTATATGGGAGTTGTAATTTTGTTAAAAGAGGGGGCATTTTGGTTGGAATTTTATAGATATAAAGGGTAAGTAATCCAAAAAGAAAAGCACTACATACACCAAGCAGAACAGGATAATCTTGCCACATAATTTGCAAGATAGCAAGTGTGTCATCATCTTTTAATCCAAAAATAAAAACATCAATTTTGTTTCCATAGGTCCGAAAATAATAAAAATTAATAATCCCAGCCACCATAAACACAAAGCCAAGTAAAAAGGCATATATTTGTGGAATTAGGCGGATTTTTTCACAAAGATTATTATGCCCCCCCCCCCATTAAATTGTTTCTGACACGCATACTCAGAGTATATATTGTTTCTACAAGATAAGTTAATGCCATAAATCCAAGCATAGCAATGCCAATGCTGCGCATATCAAGTTTGAATCCCATAAACCACATTGCACCAAAATCGCTTAAATGTGATTCCCACATACTTTGAGGCAAAAAATGTGCTACCATAATACCACGTGCTAGTGTGCAAAGAAGTAGAAGAGTAAATATCAAAAGACAAGTGCGGATAATTAAAAGTGTAAGTGGGTGCTTTAACAGAGATAAATTCATAGAGAATCCTTAAATAAGCTTTCAAACCAGTGCATTATAGCATAAATTTTATCACCTACTTGTGTTAGAATCTCTTTTAACTCCGCACAGATTCTCTTTAAGGATATAAATGTCTCAATCTAAAAATACTCTCTTGTTCATTGCTTTGGCTGTTATGGCAGAATGTTTTATTATTTACGCAAGTGTGCTTGTCAAACTCACAGATATGTCGCCTATAAATCTAGGATTCTATCGCATAGCACTTGCTTTACCAATTTTTTGGCTTATGGTGAATACGCGTAGAAAGATTTTTCAAATCCCTTTGAAAGATATTGCCCTTATGTTTATAGCTGGGATATTTTTTGCTTTTGACTTACTCTTTTTTAATCTTGCTTTGCGCCATACAAGCGTTGCAAATGTGAATCTTTTTGCTTCCCTTGCTTGTTTTATCCTTGTCCCTATTGGCATATTTTTCTTTAAAGAAAAAATCAAAAAAAGTTTCTTTATTGGCGCTTTTGTAGCCATTATAGGTGTATGTGTGCTTGTTGGGGGCAAGGGAGATTTAAGCGTAGCGACACCTTATGGAGACTTTATGGCATTTTTAAGCGTGCTGTGTTATAGCTGTTTTTTGGCTGTGATTTACTCACTGCGGCGCAAATATGGCACATTTGAGATTATGTTTTTTGCTTGTGTGGGCTCAAGCATTGTGCTTTTAGCCTTAGTGCTTGTTTTTGAGGGGTTTGAGTTACCAAAGGATACTAGAGATTGGGGCATAGTAGTACTTATCACACTTTGTGGGCAGGTAATAGGGCAGGGATTCTTTAATTACATTATGGGTAAGGTTAATACCCAAACTTCCTCATTTTTACTGCTTTTTGCTCCTGTGATTGCTGCATTTATGGGCTTTATATTGTTGGGAGAGAATCTTGGTATATATGAAATATGTGGCATTGCGCTTATTATTTTTGGCGTGTATATAGCAAAGAAGGACAACTACTGATTTTACTTTTAGTGCAGAAAATATTGATTTACTCTTGATTTCGTTTTTTTTTTTTTTTTGTATAATCAGCGCTCCACATTAGGATTTATCCAATGTGTATAATATTTTATCTCATAAGGAGTTTATTATGAAAAAGCTTATTTTAGCTTTAGGTTTAGGTGGTAGTATGGCATTCTTTGCAGCTTGTTCTACAGCTGGAACAGCACCGGGTATGCTTTATACAGGCAATACTACTCCGGGTACAGCTACTTCAGCAAGTGGATCTTCAAAAGAAGGAACTGCAACTTGCAAAAATATTCTTGGTCTTGTAGCACTTGGTGATTGTTCTATTGATACTGCAGCGAAAGCTGGAGGTATTACTCAAATTAAGAGTGCAGACGCTAAGAATTTTGGTATTCTTGGACTTTACTCTACTACAACAGTGGTTGTAAAAGGTAACTAAGACTACTTTTTCTCCTCCTTATAGGAGGGGATTCTTTAAAGCTTACTAAAATGATAGCCTTTTTCTAAAAGGAGAGGCACAACTTCTTGAATTCCCGCAAATGTATCGCTTTGAGGTTTATTAAAATGGTAAATAAGAATTGAGCCATTGCGCACTTTTTGAACTTGTTTGATAATTTTTTCTTTAGAGAAAGTTGCTCCACCATCGCCCAACACATCAAAACCGCCGATTTTATAACCTAAGTCTTTGGCAATGTGTATGGCAATTTCATCATAATAGGCTGTGCCAGAGCGAAAATAATGTGCTCTCTTGCCTGTAAGAGTGAAAATAAGCCTATCATTATCCATAATTTCCTCATATACTCCGCGCACAGAATCTGTGCCTTTGATATGATAGATTGATTTACCATTTACGCTTAAAGGGCGGTGATTTGTGCCGTGATTTTGAATTGAAAAAAGTGGATTATGCGCAAGGAGCAAAAAATCTTCACGATGCTTACGAATCCAACGTGCATTAATGAATAAAGTCGCCTGAATATTATGAGCGATTAAATAATCAATCAATGCCTTATCATACGCCCCACCGCACGCATCAAAGGTAAGATATACCACAGGCTTATTTTTATCGGGTAAAAGCGAAGTTATACCCTCTAAATGCTCTCCCCATTGAGTGGGGCTAAGGTGCTCATATTTAGCCATAATAGATTCTATGCTTGGCGGACTTAAGTGTTTTTGATGTAAGAATATATAAGCTATAATGCCCACACTAGCGCATATAGTGATAAATATAAAACTTAGGATTACTCGTTTATTTTTCATCAAGACTTTCGCTTGATTCATTATCATTGCCTCCTATAATATTATTTGGCACTTGCTCTTTTTCTATATATGTTTTTTGGATTTGAATGATTGCATTTGCAAGTTCTTTGGCAATATTATGGCTAAAACCTATCGCATTAAGCAATGAAGTGCTATGAGAGACACTGATTTCTTTTTTGCTAAGCATAGATTCTATATGCACAATGGATTCTTTATCTATTTTTTTGAATGTCTTTTTTTGTGCTTTAAGCTTAATAATAGCCTCTTGTGGGTGGATTTGTCTATCAAATCCTATTTCTTGGATATTGCGCAAAAGTGCGGCAAGATGTATTCTTAGATTATTATATTCATTTGAGAGGATTGAATTTTTAGAGAGACTATTTTTTTTGAGATTAGGTTGTAAAAGTTCCATACTTTTTATAGCCTCAACAATATGACGCGAAGATGAAGTCAGTAGTGCAAATTTAGAAATATAAGCTGCATCTTGCGTGTGGGCTTGCACTTGTGTAGAAAAATCAAGTATGGCATTAAAAAGCACTTTGATTTTTTTGATATAAAAAATTTCAATATCAATATCTTCTTTTTTCCACACATCTTTTTTTAATACTTCACTCATATTTTTATCGCTAGTAATATCTGCGCGCGAAAGACCTAGAGAGTGTGCGATAAGTTCAAAAGCATTTTGGTAGAGATGTTCAATTTCTTTGATGAGGGCAACAAAAGCAGTATCTGGATAGCGCACGATTGTGCTGTTGATATAAAGAGGTTTATCTACTTGTGTATCTTTTTGTGTCATAAGTTTTTCAAGTAGATTCGCGATTTTGGGTATGATGGGTAGCAAAATTACAACGGCTACAAGATTAAAGAGTGTGTGAAATAAAGCAATGCGCAACACACTTTCTTCATCTAAGCCAAGAAACGAAGCAAGTGTGCTATTAGTCCATACAAAATAATCAAATGTTGCGATTACAAGGAGGGCAATCCCGAAGTTGAATATACAATTTGCTGCAGCTAGGCGCTTACCATCAATATTGGTGCTAAGTGAGGCTACTGCCGCAGTTACCACACCACCAACACTTGTGCCAAGTGTCGCAGCTAAAGCATTTTCATAAGTCATACTTCCTGCGGCAAATGCAGCAATGATAATAGTGAGCGTGGCGTGTGAGCTTTGCACAATAGCTGTCATCAATGCACCAAGCCCTACGAAAAAGAGCACTCCTCTTAAGCCTTCTATGGAATATTGTGAAAAGTCAATGATTTCTTTGTATTCTTCAAAGCCTTCTTTAATGTAGGATACACCTAAGAAAAAGAATCCAATACCAATAAAAATTTGTCCTACGCCTTTTGAGGTTTTATTGGCTTGAAAATTGAATAATACACCACCCACGACAAGTGGCAATGCAAGGGCTGAAATTTTCATACCGCTTACTCCTGCGATAAGCCACGAACCAGCACTATTGCCAAGATTTGCTCCAAACATTACGCCAATACCTTGTGAAAGATTGAGGAGTGCTGCTGAAACAAAAGATATGGAAAGCACAGAAACAAGGGAGGAGCTTTGCATAATTGCCGTAGCTATCGCTCCAAAACTTACACTTTTAACAGAGGTATTTGTTGATGTGGTGAGAAGATTCTCTAAAAATCCTCCATTAAACACTCTAAAACCATTACCAAGACTAAGCATACCAAAGAGTAAAATTGCAAGTCCAGCAGTAACACTCGTAAGAGCTTCACTCGTAGAGACAAGATAGATGATTGTAACGATACACAGCGGGATAAGATACTTTTGAAACATTGTTCCACCTTTCAATGTAAGATTATGTGAGAGTAAGCCATAATGGCACACTCACAAAACTAAGTAAAATACCAAAAGCAATAGCACTTACAGCAAGTCTTGCATTTAGTCCTGCTCTAATAACAATCGCTCCAGCACTCACTACCGGTGGCATAGCTACTTCAATGAGTGCCATACGCCACAAATCATTAAACCCATTAAAACCAATTTTGACGATGCCAAAAAGAAACAAAGGCGCAATACACATTTTGCCAAAGAGTAAAACTGAAGTAAGCTTCCATTCCTCCTTGATACTTTGTAAGCTCATTTGCACACCAATGGCAAAAAGCGCCACAGGAGTAGCAGTTTGCGCAAGGCTTTTAAGGGGGAGGAAGAGTTCATCGGGGATTTTTAGGGGTAAAGATTTGAGTGCTAAGCCACAGAGCAAGGCAAGGAAAAGAGGGCTTTGAAAAAGTCGCAAAGCAACAGCTTTAGGGCGAAAACTTCCTTTGCCTCCAAGATTTAAAATAAGCGGTGCAAGAAACGCAATAGGAATACCTGTAACAATTTGGTCATAAATAATGACTTTATTTGCATATGCTTCACCAAGTGCGCCATTAACAATGGGTAGCCCTAAAAAAAGTGTATTGCCAAATGCCCCCATAAAGCTCATTGTAATAATAGAATCCCGATTGAGTTTTAAGGCTTTGCCAATGGCAAATAGTGCCAATCCACCGCTTATAGAGCAAAGAAAGCTTATTAAACATACAGAAAAAAATACCCTATCAATATCGGCGTGATAAGTGCCATTAAAGATTTGTGCAGGTAGGGCAAAATTAAGCAAAAAGCCAAGCAAAATACCGCTTTGTTTATTTCCTACAAGTCGCAAAAGTTTTGCAATGTAACCAATAAAAATAAATACACATACACTATAAATCGCAAGGAGCATATTCTATCCAATAAAGTGAGTTTATAATGAATTTTAACATATTTTAAATAGATTGCATATATTTAAATAGCATTTTGTTTGATTTGGGTGAATAATTCAATAAACCAATATCGCATTAAAGGTTAAATTTTAGTTGATATAATTGCCATTTTTTAAGAATAAATGCAATGTAAAATTACTTTACATAAGCAAAAATTATTTGCAAAAGGATAACTATGCCACAAAATCAAGAACAAATCACGCACATTTTATCAAGTGTGATTTATCCTCAATTTTCAAAAGATATTGTAAGCTTTGGCTTTGTTAAAGAAGTGAAAGTAGATGAAAATGAGGTGAGAATCCGTATAGACATACCCTCAAGCGCACAGGAGACGATTGAAAAATTAAGACAAGAGGTAAGTCAAAAGCTTGAAAATGCCTTACAAGGAGCAACATTGCACCTTGAGATTAATTCTCCTAAACCTGCCCCGCAACCTCAACCAAAAACAAAGAATCTTGCTCCACACATTAAGCATTTTGTAATGGTAAGCTCTGGTAAAGGTGGCGTAGGAAAATCTACTTCAAGTGTGAATCTTGCTATTGCTCTTGCACAACAGGGCAAAAGGGTAGGATTGCTTGATGCAGATATTTATGGTCCTAATATCCCGCGAATGCTTGGACTTAATGCTAATAAGGCTCAAGTAGATGAGAGTCAAAAAAAGCTTATCCCACTCAAAGCTTTTGGTGTTGAAATGATGAGTATGGGAGTGCTCTATGATGAGGGGCAAAGCCTCATTTGGCGAGGACCGATGATTATGCGTGCAATTGAGCAAATGCTTACAGATGTGGTCTGGAGCAATCTTGATGTGCTTGTGATTGATATGCCACCGGGAACAGGCGATGCACAACTTACTCTTGCTCAAAGTGTGCCTGTGAGTGCAGGAGTTATCGTAACGACACCTCAAAAAGTAAGCCTTGATGATAGTGCGAGAAGTTTGGATATGTTTGATAAGCTTAAAGTGCCAATCGCAGGGATTATTGAAAATATGAGCGGTTTTATTTGTCCAGATTGTGGCAAGGAATATGATATTTTTGGTAAAGGCACAAGTGAGGACTTAGCAAGTCAATATAGCACAAGCATTCTTGCCCAAGTGCCGCTTGAACCAAAGGTGCGCGAAGGCGGTGATAGTGGCAAACCTATCACATTTTTTGAGCCAGATTCTAAAAGTGCAAAGGCATATATGCAAGCAGCCACAAAGCTTTTAAACTTTTTGGAAAAAGTCTCATCGCAAAATCTTGCTGATAACAAAGACATTCAACCTACACAGCACAAACATTAATCGTGCTTAAGATATAGCCATTATATCTCGTGCATCAAGGGCGCGATGAAGTGTTTTGTTCAGGTCTTTTTCTAAACCGGGGTTAAGCTCTCTTAAACGTTTTTCTGTGTCCATAATCAGTTCAGTTGAGGTATGTGCGTGCGTGGTAATTGCAAAGAGAAAACTTTTTTTGCGATAATCACTTAAGGCAAGCTTGTCATAGTGGTCAAAAAACATATTAGCTGCTTTTTTGAGCTTGGGTAAATCGCTTTTAGGAGAATCAAGGATTTTCATAATATCTTCAATACTTATTGTCCGTTCTTCCTCTTTAAATTCATATGTAGGTTTTTTGGGTGCTGGACCAAAAATATAGAGCATAGAGATGAGCACGAATAAAGCTACAAAAAATATGCTTATGAGCATAAAGACACCATCTGGAGATAACGCCATAGCAATCCTTGTTAAAGAGAAATTATTATTACATAATTAGATTTTAACATAATATTATGCTATTGTGGCTAAAATTATCATTTATAAAAGCAATTCAAATGATAAATTCGGAGTAATTATGGAGCAAACACATTATTTTGCCCTCGCAGATACCTATCAAACACCACTTTATATATATGATTTGGAGCGCATTACTCAAGCATTTTGTGCGATAAAAGATGCTTTTAAAGCGCGTAAATCGCTCATTTGCTATGCACTCAAGGCAAATTCTAATCTCTCTATTGTTCATCACTTGGCTCAACTTGGTAGCGGAGCGGATTGTGTATCTATTGGTGAAGTGAGACGCGCACTAAGGGCAGGGATTCCTAAATATAAAATTATTTTTAGCGGCGTAGGGAAGCAAGATAATGAAATACAAGAAGCACTTGAGAGCGATATTTTATTTTTAAATGTGGAGAGTGAAGAGGAATTAACGCGCATAGAATCTATTGCAAAAAAACTCAATAAAATCGCAAGAATATCTGTGCGTGTTAATCCCAATATTGATGCCAAAACTCACCCTTACATCTCAACAGGATTGTCTGAAAATAAGTTTGGCGTAGATATTGAACAGGCAAAATCTATGTACATTTTTGCTAAAAATGCTCAATTTCTTGAACCCATCGGGATTCATTTTCATATTGGCTCACAAATTACAGATTTAGAGCCAATCAAACAATCTGCTCAAAAAATTGCGCAGCTTGCACATAGTCTTCTTGCGCTTAAAATTGATTTGAAATTTTTTGATATTGGTGGCGGCATAGGGATTCGTTATAGTGATGAATCTCTTATTAACCCCTATGATTATGCTCAAGCCATTTTGGAAGCCCTGTATGGACTTGATTTAACGATTATTTGTGAGCCCGGACGCTTTCTTGTCGGGGAGAGTGGTGTCTTACTCACGCGTGTGCTGTATGAAAAACATAATGGACATAAACGTTTCGTGATTGTAGATGCAGCAATGAATGATTTAATGCGCCCTGCACTTTATCGTGCTATACATCAGGTGGAATATTTTTTAAGGGATAAAAGAGCGGATTCTTCTTTAGAATCTAGCTTGTGTGATATTGTAGGACCAATTTGTGAAAGTAGTGATTATTTGGCTAAAAATATCCCTCTCCCGCCACTGCAAGCAGGAGATTTGCTCATACTTAAAAATGCTGGAGCGTATGGTTATAGTATGGCGAGCAATTATAATACGCGTCCTCGTCCTGCAGAAGTAGCCATTATGCAAGGTAATGCACGACTTATCAAACACAGAGAATCTTTTGAGAAAATGATAGAAGATGAGGAGAGTTTGCTCCAAGATACTCTTCAAACTTCTTTGTAAGGACATATTATGCCCAAAATTCAGCAAGATATGATACTTCAAGCTCTTCGTAATGAGATTGACAGCATTGATTCAGAGATTTTTAATGCTTTAGATAAACGTATGGCACTTGTAGCACAAGTAGGAGCGCATAAAGCAAAACAAGGTGGAGCAATTTATCGCCCAGAGCGAGAGAGAGAAATTATTGAACGTTTGAGCCAAAGAGAAAGCAAGTATTTAAATGAACGCGCTATTGAGGCAATTTATCAAGAAATTTTTGCTCTCTCTCGCAATCTTGAGTTGCCTGAAAAAGTAGCATTTTTAGGACCTATTGGCAGTTATACGCATCAAGCTGCCGAAGAGCGATTTGGCGCAATGAGCGAATATATACCACTGAATACTATTAGTGCAGTTTTTGAATCTCTTGCTTATAAGCGCGTAAAATATGGCGTGATACCACTTGAAAACAATACAAATGGTATGGTAGGCGAGAGTATTGACTTTTTGGCACATTATGATTTTAAAATCATTGCAGAAATCATTTTGCCCATTCATCATAGTTTTTTGAGTAGTTGCGAGCATTTGGGTGAGGTGAAAAAGATTTTTTCTAAAGATATTGCATTTGGGCAATGTCAAAAATTTCTTCACGCGCACAATCTTCATCATATTGAGCAGATTCCCACAGATTCAACAGCGCGTGCTGTGCAGCTTGCTGCGAACAATCCACAAAGTGCGGCTATTGGTTCTAAAATTGCAGGAAAGCTTTATAATTTGCCATTGATGTTTGAACATATTGAGGATTCTCAAAATAACAAAACTCGTTTTGTTATAGTCAGTGATTTTGCGAATGCGCCTAGCGGAAAAGATAAAACATCACTTTTTGTGAATCTAAAAAATGATGACCAAGTAGGCACTTTGTTTGCTCTGTTGGGTGATTTTCAAAAAGAGGGTATTAATCTTACTAAAATAGATTCTCGTCCGATTCGTTCAAATGAGAGTTTTAAAACAGGTTTTTTTATTGATTGTGAGGGGCATTACCTTGATAAACCATTGCAGCGACTTTTTGCTAAAAGAAGTGATGAAATAAAATGGCTTGGAAGTTATATTTTTACTGATATTAAAGAATAAATGCAATATGGGCAACTTAAGGAGAGGCAATGGAGTTTAAAAAAATAGAACTTAAAGATAGGACAATCCTAGAGCCCTTTACACATCAAAAGGGACGATGGCTATCAGATATGAACTTTAGCAATATGTTTATGTGGCGACATTCACGCGAGATTAGCTGGAGTTTTTTACAAGAGCATCTTATCGTGCAGACACGTTATCCCAATCAAAATCCATTTGTGTTTTATCCATTAGGCAAAGGCAGTAAAAAACCAATTATAGAATCTCTGATACAATTTTATAAAGATATATCATTGCCGCTTGAATTTCATTCTTTGCAAAAAGATGAGGTAGAGGAGATTGAATCTTATTTTCCACATACTTTTGAAATCACACAAAGACGCGATAGATTTGATTATGTGTATAATATAGAGGAACTCATCACGCTTTCTGGACGCAAGTTTCATAAGAAAAAAAATCATCTTAATCGTTTTTGGCTTACATATCCACAAACACAATACGAATCTCTTTCAAATGCCAATCTTGCTGAAGTTTTAAGAGTAAGTAATGCGTGGTTTGCGGCAGGAGAGAATGAGGATAAGGGATTATATTTTGAGAATCTAGGCATTAATGATGCTCTTAACGCTTTTGATACACTTTGTTTGCGTGGGGGACTTTTGCGTTGTGATGGGGAGATTATTGCCTTTAGTTTTGGTGAGGAGATTGATGATGATTTAGTGCTTATTCATATTGAAAAGGCAAATATTGCTTTTAGTGGTGCATATCAAGCGATTAATCAAGCTTTACTTAAAAATGAATTTCCACATCACCGCTATGCTAATCGCGAGGAAGATTTGGGTATTGAAGGCTTGCGAAAGGCAAAACTTTCTTATCAGCCAGCATTTTTGCTTGAAAAATATGATGCGAGATTAAAGTGAGATTGCACTATTTGCGTTATTTGGTATTTTTGCGGCGAGTAGGTAAGTTTGCTATTCGTGTCGGTGTGCTATGTGTGTTGGGTTTTATTTTTTTTATTTTGCAACATAATGGTATGGTGTGGTTTAATATGCCAAGTGATAAAGCATATCCTCTTAAAGGCGTAGATGTCTCTGTTCATCAGGGACGCATTGAATGGAAGATTCTAAAAGAGCAAGGCATTAGCTTTGCTTTTATCAAAGCCACAGAGGGAAGCAAATGGGTAGATAAACATTTTGTCTATAATTTTGAAAATGCACATAATGAAGGCTTATTTGTAGGGGCTTATCATTTTTTTAGCTTTGATAGTAGCGGACTTACGCAGGCAGAAAATTTTATTCGTAATGTGCAAGATTCTACATCTCCTAAGAGTTTGCCGCCTGTGGTAGATATAGAATTTTATGGCACAAAGGCAAGTAATCCCCCAAGTGCTCAATCTGTGTATAAGGAGCTTGATTCATTGCTTTTGCGTTTGGAGAAACATTATAAAGTAAAGCCTATTATCTATACTACGCCAAGTTTTTATAATATGTATTTGCGTGGGCGATATAAAGATAATCCATTATGGATAAGGTCGGTTTTTTTTGCACCACACTCTGTGTGGGCGAGGTTATTTAATGTGTATTTTGATAAAAACTCGTGGGTATTTTGGCAGTATAATCCAAAAGGTGTATTAAAAGGATATAGCGGATCTGAAAAATATATTGATTTAAATGTGTTTAATGGTGGGCAAAAGCAGTTAGAGGAGTGGATTAAAAAAAATAAAAAATAAGGAATACTATGCAAAATAATATTACAGAAGAAATTTTGATACAAAAAGATAATAGCTTTATTTCAGCACAAGATAAACTTAGAATCTTTTATGATATGTATATGCCCAGCACTTTGTCAGAGTATATTGCTGTTATTCAAATAGCGCACGGAATGGTAGAGCATAAAGGACGTTATGAGTGGGTAGGCAAATCTCTATCTCAAGCTGGATTTGTTGTGGCAATAAATGACCATAGAGGGCACGGCAAGAGCATTGATGAAAGTCATATGTGGGGCGAGATGAAAGGAAATGTGCAAGATAAGGCAAATAAGGCTGATGGATTTCAAAAAGCACTCGCAGATATGCACCAGCTTACACTTTTGCTTAAAGAGCGTTTTGTTCCCCAAAAATTTGTTTTGCTTGGGCATTCTATGGGTTCTTTGCTTGCGCGTGGTTATCTCAAAAGCTATCAACACGAACTTGATGCACTTATTTTATCAGGCTCACCTGCATATAATGGGCTTGTTGGCTTTGGACAGGTATTGGCAGAGATTCTGAAGTTCTGCCAACTCAAGCAATGGGGAAAACATTTGATTAATAATCTTTCTTTTGGTAATTTTAATACGCCATTTTTGCATAATAAGGGTGAAGACAATACAAAAGGTGGCTTTGCGTGGCTCTGTCGTGATAAAGCCGTAGTAGAGGCATATAAAGCAGATAGTGCGTGTCAATTTGTTTTGAGTTTAGAGAGTTTTATAGGGCTTTTTAAGGGTATGAAGTGTGTAAATGATATGCAAGGGCTACAAGGAGAGAATCTCCCACTTTTAATTATAAGTGGGAGCTGTGATAGTTGCGGTAATTTTGGCATAGGTGTAGAAAAAATCGCATATCAGTATGAGCAATGTGGCTTTAATGTGGAGTTGATACTTTATGAGGGTGCAAGGCACGAGATTCTAAATGAAATCAACAAAGAGCAAGTATTGGAAGATATTTTAAACTTTATATGAAGTCTATCTTTAAGAGCTATTTAAGTTAAATATTTTTATTATTTCCTCCTAAGCTTTCTGTAAGAAAGAAAACAAGTCTTCTCAAACTTGAATGTAGTTTAATACAAAGTCATTTTATGCAAGATTCAAAATCCTGTATTTTTATGGGGTGCTTACCTGTTGGCACACTCTTTTTTATGCGACTTGAAAATGCGCTTTTACTCACACAACAAGGCACATTGATAGAAGTTGTGAGTGATAGAGATAATTTAGAAAATGATATAAGTATGTGGTGTGCTTTTAAAGGCGAGGAATTTATACAAAAGCGCATAATAAGCCAAAATACAGATTCTAAAGGGAATTTTGTCTATATATTGCGCAAAAAATCACCCACAAGATTCCAAAAATTTGATAGTGCTGCTCATATTGCGCCGCCTACGCAGGGTTTAGCTCCAAATGGTGTGCAAGTGGAGTTAGCAAGTCCAAATTATCATTTTGGCATAGAATCTCATACTGATATTTTGAGTAGCAATGTCGCACACATTTATGAGGATTCTAAAAAGGCGCAATGGAATGCTACCACAGATATACAATGGGAGGAAATCCCGCAATTTAGCCCCGCTTTGCAGTTTGCAATCGCACAGATTATGACTTATTTAACCGAAAATGAATTTTCAGCCCTATATATCCCTGCGCGATTTTTGGGGCAGATTTCACCTTTTTTCACGCCTATCCCGCTTTTGCTTTCTTCTATTATTGGCGATGAGAGTAGGCATATTGAATCTTTTATCAAAAGAGCAAATATTACCGGGCTTGGCGTGCAATATTCCACACTCACCACGCAGCAAAGCCTCTTTAGCTTATGGAATGAGAAAGATTATTTCAAATCTAGCTTTTTGCTGCATATTATGGGAGAGGGGACTTTCATTGATTTATTGAAATTTTTAGAAGAGAGCTTTAGGGCTTTAGGAGATGAGGCGAGCGCGCATTTATTTGCTTTGGCAAGAAAAGATGAAAGTCGCCATGTAGCCTATGGAATGAGTAATGTCAAACAAGCAATAGCACAAAATCCTGCCAAAATCACTGCCTTAAAAGAAGTCGTTTTTAAGAGAAAGAATTATTTAGACGCTCAAAGTAGCGAATCTTCTTTGCTCTTAGAATCTATGGCAATTTTACGTGGGGGAGGGGAGAGCAGTGCGGAAATTTCACTTGGATTTGAGGAGGTGTTGGAATTAAAGAAAAAAATGGAAAAAAACCGCACAAAGCGGCTTGTGGAATGTGGCATTGATGAGGAACTTGCCCTTGATTTAAGCAGGGCTCACACACCTAATTTTATGTAAGGAGAACATATGTTAAGTTTGGAAAACTTAGAACAAAAAGCAGCAGAGTTTGGGAGAGCATTTGTCGCCCCTCATACAGAATCTATTGATAAAGAAGCAAGATTCCCAAAAGAGGCTTATAATGAGCTCAAAAAGCAAGGCTTTATGGGCTTACTCGTGCCTAAAGAATATGGTGGAAGTGGTGGAAACTGCGCTCATCACGCGCAAGTATGTTATAATATAGCACAATTTGACGCTTCTACTGCACTTTGCTATATGATGCACAATGTTGCAACAGCGTGTATTGCAACTTTTGGGACAAAGGAGCAAAAAGAGGAATTTTTGCCAAAAGTAGCAAAAGGTGAGATTTCTTTTGCTCTTGCTTATAGTGAAAGTGGCTCTGGGACACATTTTGGGCTGCCTGATATAACAGAAACGCAAGCAGGAGAATATAGAATCTTAAAAGGGCGTAAAAGTTTTGTAACTTCCGCACAACAAGCAAACTACTACCTTACTTATACAAATTCTTGTAAGGTAAATGGTGGCAAAAATAATTGGATTACACCTAATGATGCACAGGGCATTATACACGAGGAGGGTGTATGGAATGGGTTAGGTATGCGTGGGAATGTTTCAAAACCTGTGCAGTATAATGATGTGAAGTTACCCGAAAAATATTTGCTTGGCAAAGACGGAGAGGGTGAGACACAAGCTGGAGTTGTGGCAATGTATTTTGTCGTAGGGCTTGGAGCGGTGTATAGTGGCGTTGGCAAAGCTGCCTATGAATGCGCACTTGCTCATTGTAAGAGTAGAAAATATACCGATGGCTCATCTTTGGCAGATAAAGAGCTAGTGAGAATCCATATTGCAGAGCTTTATACAAAAACACAAGCACAAATTGCACTTGTTTATGAGGCTGCAAGGGCATTTGATAATCAAGAAGCTGATGCAGTGTGTAAAATCTTTGCGTGCAGAATCAATGCCACACAGCTTGTTATGGACATTTGTGCTCTTGCAATGCGACTTGGCGGAGGAAAGGCTTATAGCAAACTCTTGCCATTAGAGCGATATTTACGAGACGCGTTTGCCTCTCAAGTAATGGCACCAAGCCTTGATATTTTGCAAGTGTGGCTTTCTGACGCACTTTTGCCAAAGGAGTAAGCAAAATGAAGTCAATTTTAGTAGGTGCGGTGGCGTATGCACCCCAAATTGTCCCTATTTGGGATACGATTAGAGAGTATGCTAATGATTATTTTAAAGATATAAGGCTAGATTATGTGCTCTTTAGCAACTATGAGCGGCAAGTGCAGTGGCTCAAGGAGGGCAAAATTGATATTGCGTGGAATACAAATGTTGCTTATATCCGCTCTCAACACATTACAAGTAATGGTGTAGAGGCAATTTTAATGCGTGATACTGATATTGGCTTTAAAAGCGTATTTGTCACTAAAAGAGACACGATAAAGGCTTTAGAGGATTTAAAGGGCAAAAAATTTGGTTTAGGGAGTTTGGATTCTGCTCAAGCCGCGATTATGCCTTTATTTTACTTGCAGCAAACGCGACTTGCGCTTAAAGAAATGCCTTTAGATTCTTTGCATCTTGCTAACACAGATGAGACACTAAGAATCTATCGCTTTAATAGCGATGTGGGCAAACACGGCGACACAGGGCGAAGTGAATTTGATGTGCTTGATAAGATTAAAAATGGAGAATTAGACGCGGGAGCGATTGGCTCAAGCACTTGGGCGAGAATTATGCAAGAGGGAAACTACCCTGAAATGGTGAATTTCTATACAAGTTCGGGTTATTGCCATTGTAATTTTACAACTTTGAAAAGTTTTGATTCTAGCTTGAAAAAAAGCTTTGTGGAAATGATGAAATCACAAAATACACTTAAAAATGACCCTAAAATCTCGTCAATGATGAGTTTAGAGGGACTTAATGAATGGGTTTTGTGTGATGAAAACGCATTAAAAGGCTATGAGGAAATTGCTCAAGCAATGAAAGAGCAACATCTTTTGGACATACCAAGTTATGAGTGATTGCCCAGCAGGCTTTCAAGAAAAATCGTTGCATAACTCCCTTTGGGGAGATAAAAATGCAGCTCAAAGTGTGCCTCTTGCGGAATATATTGTCCCTCTATATCCTCTGCCCATACCCACGCATAACGTCTTGTGCCATTTGCTTGAATATGTAAATCTAAAAACTGCTTTTCAATATCAAAGGCGAGGTGTTCTGAATGTGTGAATTTTGTGCCACAGAGCGCACCTGTGGGCGCGATATGTTTTTGTAAAAAACGCGTGGATTCTATGGCTGTATCTTCACATACAAAGTTTTTGCCAAAAGGATAATGGCACATTATATCGCCTTGGAGAATCACAAAAGGTTGTTTTTGGCTTTGTAAAGATTGAATGAGTTTTGATGTGCAAGAGTGAGCAAAGGTGTGTAAGGCAGGAAAGTTAGGGCTTTGGAGCGCTTGTAAAACTTCATTTGGTTTAAAAGAGCGAAGTATTTGTGTGAGCTGTATCCTTGAGCTAAGCCACGCGTTAAAAAGATGACTTTGATAGCTTGAGATGAGAAAATTACTGATTTTTTTGTTTTTGAGCGTGAGTTTATGCTCACTTATAGCCTTGCCACTTTGAAAATTATCTCCCTCTTTGCCAAAACGTTGATTACCAAAATAATTTGGGAATCCACTTTGAGCAAGCAATCCTAATATAGAGTGAAGTTTGGTAGCATTATTTGGAGAAACTTTTTTAAGGCGTATAAAAAAGCTATTGCCCTTAAGATGTCCGATTTTGAGTTTGTGATTGTGGGGCGTGAGAGTGAGAATCTTAATGTGTTGGGTGGATAAATAGGACAGGGCAGATTCAATGCGATTGTGCAAAGAGCGGGGAATGCTTAGATATTGATAGCTTGTAGCTGCCTTATCTTTAAGCCCTGCATAGCCAATGTCGCGCACTCTGCAACCTAGTGTATTGGAGAGAATCTTCAAGAGTTCAAAGGTGCTTAAACCTTTTTTTCGCACATAAAGCAATAAATGCTCACCACTCCCGCTTGGCTCATAAAGTGGCATTTCTTTAATAACAAAATCGCGAGGCGAGGCGTTGAAATGGCATTCTATGGGAGTATGTGTAAAGGGATAGATTCTAAAAGTATTTTCAAATGTATGGGAGTGTAGCGACATAGCTAAATAATGGTGCGTTTGATAAAGGGCGAGAGATGAGTGAGAATCTCATAGCTGATTGTGCCAAAGGCTTGAGCAATCACATTTGCATCATCAAAGACGCAGATTCTAGGTTCATCGCATATACAAGAGAAGCAATCCATTGACGAGCGGGGCAGGATTTGATAGCCTTTAGCTGTATAGACTTTGTGTCGCTCACTTACGCGAAAAAATCCATCGCCATAGCCTATATCATAAGTGCTTACTTTATTTTGAGAATCCATTTTTGTGCAGCCACTATAACCAATGCGGGCATTTTGAGGTAGAATGCGTGTGGAGATTCTATCTGCATAGAGTGCGGCAACTTTGCGCAGTTTTGCACTGATAGGATTCTCAAAGGCAACATCAAGGTAGCCATACGCTGCAATGCCTATACGCACTAAATCATCACTAATTTTATTTTTCATTGCTTCGCGCACTGCCCCAGAGGAACTTAGAGAATGAAAACGTGGCAGAGGAAAACCATACTTTTGGGCTAAGTCTTTAACTTCTTGTTTGATAAGTGCGAATCGCTTTTGTGTATGCTCAAACTCATCATCAATATCATCGCCATAGCCATTATGTGAAAATACACCCATAAGGTTTAAGCCCTGATGTAAAATAAGTTTGATAAACTCATCTATTTCATCTACTTGTATGCCATTGCGATTCATTCCTGCATTGACTTTTAGCTCCACATTTGTGCCTTTTGGTAGGATAGAAATATGTTCTTTGTCATTAATAACAAAGGCAATGTGCGGAGGGAATGCACCTTGAGGCATTCCATAAAGTGCAGTAATGCAGGGGAAATCATCTTTTATTCGCATTGCTTCGGCATAGTTTTTGACAAATACACTCTTAATATCATATTCTCTTGCCAAAGTGCTTATTTGCTCTAAGCCGTGTCCATAGGCATTATCTTTGAGCACAACAGCAATTTCTGTATGTGTTCCAATATGTGAGGATATGAGATTGAGATTATGTTTGTAAGATTGAGAATCAATAATTATTTCGGACATAATGTCGTTTATGCGGATACAATATCATATCCGCATAAATCAATTTATTTAGGAAGCTTAGAGATATAATCTGCTAATGCTTCAATATCAGCATCGCTTACATTCGCCATTTGTCCATACATAATAGCCTTAGCACCGCCATTATCAGCAGTTTTAGCCTTATATCCTTTGAGCTGTGTAAGAAGCTCATCTTTAGACATACCAGCGATTGTTTTATCGCCTTTGCTGCCCGGAGCAATTTTCTTTGCATCAGGTCCGTGGCACGCAACACATTTTTTGAATACCGCAGGAGCTTCAGCAAAAGCAAAACTAGCAAAACCCAAAAGTGTAAGTAAAAGCAACTTTTTCATCGTTTGTTCCTTTCTGTTGTTGAAGTTTTAGAAAACGCGTAAATTATACGCCCAAAGAAATTAATTATTTCTTAATTATTTCTTAATTATTTCTTAACTAAAGCTTCACACGCAAACTCATTGCGCGAGAAAGGGAGAGTTGGTCAATAGCATCTAACCCTATGCCTGTGGGCACACCTTGCGCGATTTTGCTAAAGTGCAAAGGTGCGTTGATTTTATCCTCAATATAGAGCATAATTGCTTCATTTGCGAGACTTGGTGAGAGTGCGAAAATAATTTCACGCACAGATTCTACACTAATTCTTTGATTGAGTAGTGCAAAGTCAATTTGTTCTAAATCTCCTTGTGAATCTAACACAAAATATCGCCCTCTAAATTCCCCCATATCTTCAAGTGTGAAAATATCGCGTGGATTTGCCACAATACATAACTCTCCATTTTCCCTTGAGCTATCAAGGCAAATATCACAAATCTCGCTTTCACTTATACCAAAGCATTTATGACATTTTTGCACCAAAAGAGCAGCATTTTCAATAGCGTGGGCGATATTAAGCCCTAAAAATTTATTTTCCATACACAGAGCATACGCCATTTTTTGCGCACTTTTTTTACCAATAGCAGGGAGTTTTTCAAGTGTGGAAATAAGCTCCGAAAACGCCTTGAGGCTGGATTTGTATTGATTCATTGTGTGCCTTTATTTAGATTAAACTTGCAATCATAGCTATAAAGAATTTAACTTCGCCTTATAAAATTTCGCTACAATTTCAGATTTAATTTTGATGTCAAAGTAGGAGTGAGTTTTGGAGACATTTGATTATTATGAAATCCTTGAAGTTACGCGCACAAGCGATAAGGAGACAATTAAAAAAGCTTATCGTAAAATGGCGCTCAAATATCACCCCGATAGAAATCCCGATGATAAAGATGCAGAAGAGCAGTTTAAACGCGTGAATGAAGCCTATGAGGTGCTAAGTGATGATTCCAAGCGGCAAATTTATGACAAATATGGCAAGGAGGGCTTGCAAAACTCCGGCTTTAGTGGTTTTAGTGGGCGCGATTTTAGTGATATTTTTGGGGATTTGGGTTCAATTTTTGAATCTGCATTTGGTGCAAACTTTGGATTTTCTACCCAAAAGCGAAATGGCAGTAAATATCATTTAGATGAGATTATTGGTTTGGAGTTAAGCTTTAAAGAAGCGGTATTTGGGTGCAAAAAGGAGATTCACAATAGCTTTAAAGTTGCGTGTAGTGATTGTAAGGGCACAGGTGCTAAAGGTGGCAAACTCAATACTTGCAAGGATTGTGGTGGCAAGGGGCAGGTGTATATGCGGCAGGGTTTTATGACTTTTGCTCAAACTTGCCCTACTTGCAAGGGTGAAGGGCAAAGTGCGAGTGAAAAATGTCCTAAATGTAAAGGCAATGGCTTTGAAATGAGCGAGGAGAGCTTTGAGGTGAGTATCCCTGAGGGCATTGATGATGGGAATAGAATCCGCATTGGCGGACGAGGTAATGCTGATAAAAATGGGAGCAGGGGAGATTTATATATCGCTGTGAGTGTGGCGGCAGATGAGAATTTCGTGCGCGATGGCGAAAATGTGTATATGGAAGTGCCTGTGTTTTTTACTTCAATCGTGCTTGGCACAACGCTTAAGATTCCTTCTTTGCGTGGAGAATTAGAGCTGAAAATCCCACCAAATACACGAGATAAAGAGCAATTTGTCTTTGATAATGAGGGGATAAAAGATGTCAATAGTGCGTATAGAGGGAAGTTTGTCGCGCAGATTAAAATCACTTATCCTCCAAAGCTCAATGCCGAGCAAAGAGCGCTTACTGAAAAGCTCCAAGAAAGCTTTGGTATTGAGAGTGAGCCTTATAAGAATGTATTTGAAGAGTGCTTTACAAAAGTCAAGCAATGGCTGCATAAGCATAGCAAAAATGACAAAGACACTATAAATTAGATTCCAAGTCCCATAAAATTGAGCTCAATAAGAAGAAAAAAGCAATCTAGCACCCCGATAAGTGGGAATGCTAGATGAAAG